>DAOUPY010000157.1 GCA_030625925.1 Fusobacteriaceae bacterium
GATGCTTTTAAGGTTAGCTGTTAACCTTGAAAAATATCATTTTATTGATTTAAAGATCCTTAAGGTAGGGCGACATTACCATGCCCTCACATTATTAAAACCCTTGGGAGCTGTCACAGCAGCAGAGATGGATGCAGTAAGAGCTAAGATTCAGAAGAATCTTGAGAAGATTGATATGGTTAGAAGTGAGGTCATATTTACAGAAAAAAAATGGTATTAAAAGATAAGCCATTAATTCCAATCTATAAGGGGACACTTAGTGTCCCCTTTATTTTTTTAGTCTAAAAAATATATATTTATAACTTTTTCAAAACATCTCTTAGTTTTTCTTTATCCACAACTCTATTGTGTAATATCTCCAGGGAATTTAATTTTTTTATATTTAACGGAACATCTTCTTTAGAAAGTTTTTTCAGAATCTCAATGTTTTCAAATTCATTATTTTTTTCTAAATCAAAGGCTTTTAAAATACTAGAAGAAAATTTATAGATATTAGCAGTAGAAAGAACTATTGTTTTACGTGATTTATTTTTTAAGGCTGTATTCATAGCCACTGCAGTATGGGGGTCTAACATATAGTTGTTTTTATCAAATGTTTCATAGATCGCTCTCAAACACTCCTCTTCAGAGGCATGGTCAGGAACTATAGTCTCTTGAATTTTTTTTAGAGATTCTGTATCTAAAGTTAATATTCCTGTTTGTTCAAACTCATTGTAGAGTTTGTTTAAAGCTCTGCCATCTTCTAAAATATGATATATAAGTCTTTCTAGATTAGATGAGACCAAAATATCCATTGAGGGACTCATAGTTTTAAAAAATTCCCTCTGTTTATTATAGGTACCTGTCTTAAAAAATTCATATAATACATTATTTTTATTGGAGGCACACATCAATTTTCCCACAGGAAGGCCCATTTGTTTGGCATAATATCCAGCTAGAATATCTCCAAAATTCCCAGTAGGAACAGAAAAGTCTACCAGTTCTCCCAAAGTTATCTCCCCATCTCTCAGCAACTGGAGGTATCCCTTAAAGTAATAAATTATCTGTGGTAAAAGTCTGCCTAGATTAATTGAATTAGCAGAGGAAAGTTTAAATTTATTCAAAGCTAGATTTAGTTTCTCATCTAAAAACATATTCTTAACTGCAGTCTGACAGTCATCAAAGTTTCCGTTGACTCCTACTACTTCTACATTTTCACCTAAAGATGTCTGCATCTGAAGTCTCTGTACATCGCTCACTCCATTTGCCGGATAAAATACAACTACCTTTATACCTTTTAGGTCTTTAAATCCTTCCAGTGCAGCTTTTCCTGTGTCACCGGATGTGGCAACCAAAATCAAACTATCTCTTTTGGTATTATTTTTTTCCCTTGCCTTAGTAAATAAACGAGGCATGATTTGAAGTGCCATATCTTTAAATGCCAGAGTCGGTCCATGCCACAATTCTAATACATAGACGTCATCTTTTAATTTTACTATCGGAGTTTTTTCTGGATGGGAAAAAGTTTCATCATAGACAGCTATACATTCTTTTAACTCCTCCTCACTATAATCTGTCAGGTATCTTCTTAATATATTTAAAGCCACTTCCTTGTAATCACTAAATTTCATCTCTTGGATTTCTTTTAACGAAACTTTTGGAAATTTTTTAGGGACAAAAAGGCCGCGATCATTGCAGATCCCTTTTTCAATGGCTTGAGAAGCTGTGTATTCTCCAGAATTCCCACGAGTACTAATATACTTCATCTGCGTCCTCCTCTAGTAAGATTAGAAGTTCTTTATAAGTTTTAACTTCCATAGTTTTCCCTCTGTTATCTTCTACATAAGATTTATTTATCCTTAAAAAAATAAAGGTAAGAGCCATTTTTAAAACCATTTTTTTTAATAGGTATTTTTCTTCCGGTATTAGTTTTCGTTCACCTTCATATGAACCTAAAAATATTTTTATAAACTTATCTTCTTTATCTTTAGAAAAATTTTTAATTTTTATCCAAAAATTTATTACAATGGCTAAGTCTATAATAAAAGGAGCATTCATACAATCATTAAAATCAATCAATGAAAGTTTTTCTCCCATGAATACATTATCTGGAAATATATCATTATGAACAATCCCCTTTGGAAGATTTGAAAAATCAACGTCTTTTATTTCTTTATATCTCCCCATAATTAAATCATGGTCTTCTTTTAAAATAGTTTTTAGATCGATCTTTGATATCTTGTCGTGGAAAAAGTCTAAGTCTATCTTTCTAGTTCTTTCAATAGACCTCCCCCTAGACAGCTTATGCAGTTTCCCCAGAGTAGATCCAATTTTTTTTAAGACATCACTATCAATATCATTTATCTTATCCCCGTGGATAAAATCAAATAAACATCCCATTTTTTCCTGGATAAACATATGATTCTTCCCCGTACTATTTATAGATACCCGGGGGCATGAAATATCGTTTTTATTTAAAAAGTTTAAAAATTCCAATTCTTTTAATTCCTCATCTATATTTCTCCTCCCTTCTAAGAGTCTGAATACATATTTTTTATCTTTATCTTTAACTAGATAATTTGTGTTCAATATTCCCTCTGGGATCTCAATAAAGTCAGTATCTTTACTCAGATTATAAAGGACTCTAATATCTTCTTTGTGTTCAGTAGTTAATTTAGTGTATACAGCCATAAGATCTCCTATTCAAATAATTCACGATGAAAAATAGCATTGGCATTGTTTAGTTTATTCTGAGATATGACATAGGATACACTTGTTTCATTGGAAGAAATTGAATCAATATTTATCTCATTTAAGTTTAAAATTTTAGTTAATTTTCTGGGAATATTGTTGGAGGCTATCCCAAGGCCAATGACAGAGATCATACCTAGGTCATCGTTTAGTTCCAGAGTATACCCGCCTTTCTTTAAAACCTTGTAAAATCTCAGGGCATCTTCTTTTTCAGTCAAAATTGAAACCTTTGAAGGATCTAACTGCTGAAATAATTTTACATTTATATTATTAACTTCCAGACAATCCATAAATTCATCCTTATCTTTAAAATTTATTTTTAAGTTGGCCAGATTATTTATATTTGATATTCCTCTTACAAGTGAATTTTCCATAGTTTTCTCCTTTTTAATCCAAGTTCCCTCCTTCCATGTAAATGCTGAACGCAGGTGGATGGGAATCTCATATTTAGACGCTAATTCTACACTCCTGCAGTGTAAAACTTTGGCTCCCTTATCGGCCATCTCAATCATTTCATCAAAAGAAATATTTTTAATCTTTTTAGCATTCTTTATAATTCTAGGATCGGAGGTATAGACCCCATCTACATCGGTATATATCTCAATCATATTAGCATTAACCGCTGCTCCAACAGCCACAGCACTGGTGTCACTGCCACCCCTTCCCAGAGTAGTTACATTTCCTTTATAATCTACCCCTTGAAATCCAGTGACGATAACTACATAATCATTATCTAAATGCTCTAATATTTTTTCGGAAGAAATATTTAAAATCTTAGCATTATTATGTTCCCCACTTGTTTTTAACTGCAGCTGTGAGGCATTGAATGAAACAGCCTTTTCCCCTAATTCCTCGAGTCCCATGGCAAGTAATGCTGCGGAAATCTGTTCTCCCACCGAAAGAAGCATGTCCAGCTCCCTCCCCTTTGGATTGGTATGCATCTCTTTCGCTTCATTTATAAGGGAATCAGTCATCCCACCGGGAGCCGATACGACAACTATCATCTTATTCCCCTGATTTTTATTCTTTACGACCCATTTGGCCACTTCACGAAGTCTCTCACTTCCCTTGAGACTTGTTCCGCCAAATTTCTGCACGACTATCATATCTATCCTCCTAATTTGATCTTATAAAGGTCGGAAATTACTGCTGCTGCTGTTGCATCTCCCCCGGCACCCTCACCATAAAAGATAGTTTTTCCTGTATAGTTCCCATCTAATTCTACAGCATTATACACCCCGTTTACATTGTATAACAACTCATCTTTCCTGACTCTTACAGGAGCCACCCTTATATTTAATTCTTTCCCGTCAAAGTTTGCTTCTCCTAATAATTTATATCTCAGTCCTTGAGATTTAGCTGCTTCAATATCATCTTTAGTTAAGTTATCGATTCCAACAATGGAAATTTCAGAAAATTCTTTCAAACTGCCCCAAGCCAAATGAGCTAAGAGACTGATCTTGTGAGCTGTATCAATTCCTTTTATATCAAACGTCGGATCAGCCTCGGCATATCCTTTAATCTTGGCATCTTCCAAAGCCTTTGAATAAGTCATGCCCTCTTCCATCTTTGTCAAAATATAGTTACATGTCCCATTTAAAATTCCACGGATATTTTTGAAATCATTTACAAATAAATTTTCTTTTATCGGTGATATAACTGGGATTCCTCCCCCTACAGAGGCTTCATACTGTAATTTCACTCCATTTTTTTCAGCCAATGAAAATAATTCCTTCCCATGAACAGCCAAAAGATGTTTATTTGCAGTGATTAGATTTTTTTTTGAATTCAGAGTACTTTTAGAAATTTCGTATGCTGCCCCTACTCCTCCGATTAATTCAACCACTGTATCGATCCTCGAATCATTGAGGATCTCTTTATAATCATCTGTATAATCATATCCCATAAGATTGTTGTTTTGAAGATCACAAATTTTAAGGATCTCTACATCCCCAATCTCTTTATTTCGCCTTTCTTTTTCATTAGATAAGATTTTTAAAACATTCATTCCAACCGTCCCAAGACCAATTATTCCTATTTTCATAAATTCCTCCCTTTATTTCCAGCAATTAATAATTCTGCAATTTGAACTGTATTTGTAGCCGCTCCCTTTCTGAGATTGTCAGCAACTACCCATCAGTTTATCCCATTTTCTACACTCTCATCTCTCCGAACCCTTCCTACGAATACCTCATCTTTTCCCTTTGAATTAACTGCCATTGGATAGATATTTTTCTTTATATCAT
>DAOUPY010000204.1 GCA_030625925.1 Fusobacteriaceae bacterium
GTTTGATTGGCAGATTCTGAAAGTGCCCCATCATAAACAATAGTATTCTCCTTTATAAAAACTTTAGTTTTATGAATTTTATAATCCTCATTATTAACATTAACGTTATCATTATCAGATAATTTAATATTAGTACTCAAAAACCATGCAGTTAAAATAAATACAATAAGTAACAAATATCTTTTTTTCATTTTCCCCCCCTTAAGTTATTTAAAATATTTTAACATATAATTTTAGTAAATTAAAGTGCTTAATTCTTTAAATACTCTACTAAATAAATTCTATATTAAAAAAAATATTGATTTTTTTTAGATTCTATAGTATAATTATAAAAGTAAATTAAACAGAAGAGAAAATATTTCTGTTTTAAAAAAAATTATTATAGACGATAAATCAAAACATCCGTTTTTTTTTTCGTCTTTTTTTTATGTGTTAAATCTATTATTTTAGGAGGAGTTATATGAAACAAACTAAGTATATTTTTGTTACCGGTGGTGTAGTATCATCTTTAGGAAAAGGAATTGTAGCGGCGTCTTTAGGTAGACTTTTAGAAGAAAGAGGTCATTCGGTTACTATTCAAAAATTTGATCCGTACATCAACATAGATCCAGGTACAATGAATCCATATGAGCATGGGGAAGTATTTGTAACTGACGATGGAGCAGAAACAGACTTAGACCTAGGTCACTATGAAAGATTTATAGATCAAAACCTGACTAAATACAGCAGCGTTACTACTGGTAGAATCTATCAAAATGTAATCAACAAGGAAAGAAAGGGAGAATACTTAGGTAAAACTGTACAAGTTATTCCCCATATCACAAATGAGATCAAATCAAGAATTGAAATTGTAGGTAAAGAAGTAAATTCTGATTTCGTAATCACTGAAATTGGTGGAACAGTAGGAGATATCGAGTCTACACCATTTTTAGAAGCTATCAGACAATTTAGATATGATGTAGGAAGAGAAAATGTACTTTATGTTCATTGTGCATTGGTTCCTTATTTAAAAGCAGCTGGAGAATTAAAATCAAAACCTGCACAACATTCGGTAAAACAACTTATGACTCTAGGAATCAGACCAAACATATTAGTATGTAGAACTGAGCATACTCTTCCAGATTCATTGAAAGAAAAATTATCACTATTCTGCGACCTGGATACAGATGCTGTAATAGAGTGTATAGATGCTCCTACAATATATGAAGTACCTCTGAACTTAGAGGAGAACGGATTAGCAGATTCAGTTTGTAAACAGTTAGGAGTACCTAATGAAAAACCTGCTCTTACAGAATGGAGAGCTATGGTAAAGAAGATCAAGAACCCTTCTAAAAAGGTTAAAATAGCTGTAGTTGGAAAATATGTAGAATTAAAAGATGCATATATCTCTATAGATGAATCTATAAAGCATGCAGGATACCATCAGGATATCAATGCTGAAGTAACTTACATTCAGGCTGAAAACATAAACTTAAAGGATTTAAAGGGATTTGATGGAATCTTAGTTCCAGGTGGATTCGGAGATCGTGGAGTAGAAGGTAAGATAGCTGCAATAAAATACGCTAGGGAAAATAAGATACCTTTCCTAGGAGTATGTCTTGGAATGCAGACAGCAGTTATTGAATATGCCAGATCTATCATGGGATGGAAGACTGCTCATTCAGCAGAATTTGATCCTAACACTACTCATCCGGTAATCGATATAATGCCAGATCAAAAAGATGTAGAGATGGGTGGAACTATGAGATTAGGACTATATCCTTGTAAATTAAGGGAAGGGACTTTAGCTCGTGAATTATACGGGGAAGAGTTAATCTATGAAAGACATAGACATAGATTTGAGTTCAATAACGAATTTAAAGAAGAGATGGAAAGAGCTGGGCTTATTATCTCAGGTTCTTCTCCAGATGGAAGATTAGCTGAAATTGTAGAGATTAAAGATCATCCTTACTTTATCGCTGGGCAATTCCATCCAGAGTTCAAAACAAGACCTAACAGACCACATCCATTATTTAGTGGTTTAATCACTGCAGCATTTAAGATGACAGGAAAATAAAAGTATTTGGCTGGGATCTCTCAGCCAAATTTTTGTCTAAAAAGAAAAACTTAGACCTCTATTATATCTGTAAAATAAAAGAAACTAAGAAATTTTCAAGTTAGAATCAAAGAATAAGAAGATATATTTGTTATAAACAAGGAGAAGATAATTATGAAAGATAGAATGATGGCCCTAGGGTTATATATCAATGAAAGACTGGGTAAAAATATAAATTTTAAACAAATAAAAGGAGATCCTATCTATAGGGGTATTTTATTCACCTGCATGAATGAGGACTATTTAGTCAGTAATAAAAAATCTGAAGTCATCAATACCATAGTTACTATGAGCAGGAAAAAAGCAGAAGATTATCCTCAAAAGATGGTGAAAAGATATACCCATACAAAATTTAAAAAAGTAAGAGAAAGAAAACCTGTGGAATTTAAAGTTAAAGGAAGAAGTTATTTTATAATCAAGATGTAGAAATTAGGAGGACATTTAGTCCCCCTTTTTTTTACTATTTCTTCCTTCAATATTCTATATTTATATGATAAGCTTTAATCTAAGGAACAGTTCAAGGAGGAGATATGAAAAAAACAAATGCAGTCAGAATACTAGATAAAAATAAAATTCCATATGTGATGAATGAATACGAATATGATGAGTCCGATGTCAGTGCTGTTGCTATGGCAATAAAAACTGAGACTGATATAAATAGAATCTTCAAAACATTAGTTCTTTTGGGAGACAAAACCGGCTATCTAGTAGCCTGTATCTCAGGAGAAACAGAATTAAATTTGAAAAAGTTAGCTAAGATCAGCAAAAATAAGAAGGTTGAGATGATTCATATGAAAGATCTTCTAAAGATAACAGGATATATAAGAGGTGGATGTTCTCCCCTAGGGATGAAAAAATCTTTTCCTACCTATATTGGAAATTCCTGCCTAAATTTTGAAACTATTTTTGTCAGCGGGGGAAAAAGAGGGATGCAGATAGAGATAGACCCAAAAGATTTAATCAAAATTTTGGATATTCATGTAGACGATATATCTATAAACTCCTAACTGACACATCTAAAATTAGGAGTCTTTCCTTGAAATAAATAGAGTTTTTTCTAACTAACTCTATTTATTTCATTATATTTCATAAACCTTTCACACTGTTTTTTCCTATCGTAACCCAACATTATCCCCAGCATAAAGTCTTCCTCTGCTGTATAATCTACCAAATAATCTTTTCCAATTTTTTTTATAACTTTCACACATTCTTTCGCTCCGAAAAAAATATTAAGTTTACCATTTTTAATTTCATATATTTTGTAGCTTATATCTCTATTTTTTAATTTCATTTCAATCATTTCAAGGTTCTCTTTTGATGCTGTATGTAACACTAAATTTCTCAATCCTTTTTCATATTCATATATATGATGAACAAATACCTGCATCTTTACCTCCTAATTATTTAAATACTCGAATACTTCATCGATGCTTTCCTTTAGTTTATTTATACTGCTTGAATGAACTCTTATTAATTTTATATTGTTTTTCTTACAGACCTTATTACATGATACTGAAAGTTTATGACTTATTGTATTAGTAAACATTATACAGGCTTTGCAATTTTTTATCTTCTTCTCAAAATCCGGACAATTTTTATTATATATTTTACACTTAAGGTTATTTTTCTTCATCAATCCCTTATACTCAAACTCTATCCCCTTTACTCCTCCAATTATTGCTATCATTATTCCTCCTCCTTTTGTTTTGATTGTCAAACTATATGCTATACAGTATATATGATTAGTAAAACATTTGCAACTTTATTTATCAATGATAATAAAAGCAACAAAAAATTCTATGTTTACGAAGTAAACTACTATCTCAAGATTCTTAAATTATGTAATAATTTCTATCGCAAAATTCTATGTTTGTTAACTAAACTACTAGTATTTTGGTGATACCATTCACTGGAAGAAATCTTGGTGATGCACTCGCTGGTAGTATTTTGGTGATATCCTTTACGGGTATGATTTTCTTAATACATAAAAAAAGGAGCTTTCAAAATAGAAAACTCCTTGATAATATTATTTTTACATAAACGAACTATAACTTTGAATATTCTACAGCTAATTTTGCAGCTAATTTTGCATTATTATAAACTAATTCTATGTTTGATTCCAATGAATCTCCGCCTGTCAATTCCTTTACCTTAGCCAGTAAGAATGGCGTGCTTTCCTTACCTTTTACACCTAGTCTTTCAGCTTCTTCTACAGCTGTATTTATCGCGTTAGTAATTATGTCAAAATCCATCTCATATTTCTCAGGAATTGGATTGGCTATT
>DAOUPY010000120.1 GCA_030625925.1 Fusobacteriaceae bacterium
TATTTATTATTTTTAACATAATTTAAATAACCCCCGCTTTTTAAAAGTTCCACATCTCTTTTGGAACCATCAAAGATAAGGCTACAAGAGAAAGATTTTGTTTTATTTAAAATTTCTATTTCCTTACCACAATCCAATGAATTTATCAGTTCCATAAGGACAATAACATCTGTTTCCTCAAATTTTTCATAGTCAGACGTATCCTTAAACACAAGAGGTAAAATTCCTGAATTTATGAGGTTTGCCTTATGAATTCTAGCAAAGGATTTGGCAATCACAGCCTTAATTCCTAAGTAGAGTGGTACCAGTGCCGCATGTTCACGACTAGAACCCTGACCGTAATTATCTCCTCCAATGACAATTCCTCCATTTGCAGCCTTTGCTTTTATGTGAAAATCATCGATCAATGTTCCAAAGCAATATTTTGAAAGTTCAGGGATATTGGATCTGAAGGGCAATAGTTTTGCATTGGAAGGCATGATATCATCGGTTGTAATATTATCCTTTGTTTTCAGGAGAACTTGACCCTCTATAGCAGCAATCAGTGATTCATTCAGTGGGAAAGGTTTGATGTTCGGCCCCATAACAACTTCCAGCCCCTCTCTATCTTTATGAGGGTAGATGAAGTAGTTTTCATAGACTGCGAACTTATCAGGCAGTGCCACTTTTGGAAAATCTAATCCAAATTCTGAAGGATCGGTAAGATATCCTGTTAAAGCAGAAACGGCAGCCGTTTCAGGACTGATAATATAAACGTCTGCATCATTTGTTCCGCATCTTCCTTTGAAGTTCCTGTTAAATGTTCTCAGTGAAATCGCTTTGGACTTTGGCGCCTGTCCCATGCCTATGCATGGCCCGCATGATGCTTCTAATATTCTTGCTCCAGCTGATATTAAATCACCTAGAGCACCCTTATCCGACATCATTTTTAAAATGTTGCTCGAACCAGGAGAAATTACCAAACTCACATCCGGATGAACCCTTTTACCTTTTAAAATAGCTGCTACTTTCATCAAATCTGTATAGGAGGAGTTTGTACAGCTGCCTATTGCAATCTGGTCTACCTTAATTTTTTCAATATCTTTTATAGCAGCAACATTGTCAGGGCTGTGCGGCATAGCTGCCATGGGTGTAATTTCATCTAAATCAATAACCAATTTTTTATTATAGATAGCACCTTCGTCAGCTATCCATCCTTTATAATCCCTATTTCTTTCCTGTCGTGTAAGAAAATCAAGAGTATTTTCATCACTTGGAAAAATAGATGTTGTAGCCCCAAGCTCAGCACCCATGTTTGTGATTGTGGCTCTGTCAGTGAGAGAAAGTTCATTGACTCCTTCACCTGAATATTCAATAATATAACCTACCCCACCCTTTACGGTGAGTTTTTTGAGGATATAAAGGATTACATCCTTAGCAGATACCCATGGCTTCAACTTGCCGTGTAGTTCTATATTCAGAACCTTTGGTACTTTCAGAGTATAAGTACCAGTTGCCATAGCTGCAGCCACATCTAGTCCGCCGGCACCGATTCCTATCATACCTAAACCTCCTGCAGTCGGTGTATGACTATCGGATCCAAGGAGAATTGTTCCGGGTTTTCCAAAACGTTCCAGATGCAGCTGGTGACAAATACCATTTCCGGGTTTGGAGTAAATAATTCCATATTTTGCAGCAGCACTTTTGATGAATTCATGGTCATCCGCATTCTCAAAACCTGCTTGGAGTGTGTTGTGATCAATATATGCAACAGAAAGATCTGTTTTTATATCTTTAATATTCATAGCTTCTAATTGCAAATAAACCATTGTTCCAGTAGAGTCCTGGGTAAGGGTTTGATTGACTTTAACAGTTATTTCTGAATCGGGGTTTAGTTCCCCTGATATCAGATTATTTTCTAAGATTTTATACGTAAGTGATTTTTTCATTTTTGACCTCCTCATAGAATATAATTTTTTATTTTTTATCCTTAAATATTCATTTAAAAATTATATCGATTACCAACTTTCTATTCATTAATAAAAACAATGATAAAAACTTTTATTATATATACAATATATCGTTGCGTGTGAAATTGTCAAGATAAATTTATACAAAAATAAATAATATTTTAAAAATTTGAAACTATATAGTCGAAACTTGTTGTTATTGTTGATATAAAAAAAAATTAATAGAATAAAAGATTTTTTAAATATAGGAAACATATATTATATCAATTAATAAAAGTTTTATCATTCGTTTGGTTGCTGCATGAATATTAATTGGCTGAAAGCATAGAAAGGAGAAGTGAAATAGCCTTCAAAAATTTATACAAAATTCTTTTGACAACGAATTTGAGGGTTTCCAGGATAATATTTTTCTGCTGTAGACATCTATTATAGTTGTAAGATACATATGTTATAATAGAAGTATGAAAAAATAAAACTGGAGGAAAATATGAGATTAAAAATTACAGGATCTATCAAACAAAAAAATAGATTTTTAACCGATATAGAATATATAGAAGGAATGGAGTTTTACCCTGAAGGCAAAGGGGGGCAGCTTGGAGATTTGGGTAGTGTAGGAGAGGCACAGGTTTTAGAGGTAAATAGGGAAGGGAAACTTTTTTTAGACAAAGAGATGACAGCGGGGGAATACCCATATGAAATTTCTTTGGTTAGAAGGGATGAAATAGCTAAGAATCATACGGCACAGCATCTGGTATCGGCATACTTAAAGGAAAAATATGACCTGGATACTGTGGGATTCAGGATGGGAGAGGAATATTCCACTGTAGATTTTCCCAGTCTAGAGATAGATGAGCTAAAGATAAAAGATTTAGAAGAGGCCATGAATAGAATTATTACAGAAAACTTAGATGTGGAAATCTTAACCTATACACGTAAGCAGGCAGATCAGATAGAGTGTCTGAGAAAAACCATAAGTGACAAGGTAATAGGGGATATAAAAGTAGTAAAAATAGGAGATTTTGATTTGAATGCCTGTGGAGGGTTTCACGTGAAACAAACCAAGGAGATAGGATTATTTAAGGTAGTAAATTATGAAAAGGTAAAAAAAACCTTAACACGTATATATTATAAGGCAGGGAACAGGTGTTATGAAGATTATTACAAAAAACATAAGATCATAAAAAAAGCTACTACGCAGCTCAGCTCTACTGTGGAGGAGTTAAACGATAAGATAGATTGTTTGTTGGATGATAGTAAAACAAAAACAAAGGAATTGAGTGGTTTATATCATAACTATAGTGAACTGTTGTGTGAAAAATTAAAGGTCAATGCAGAAATTATAGGGGAAAATAAAATAATTATTTATAAAAAAAATGATGCAGCAACTAAATTTTTTCCTAAGTTTATAGAGGATGAAAAGTACTCTCTAATATATGGTGAAAATGGAAATTTTACTGTAGTGAGTAAGGCTATAAACTGTGGTGAATTGAAGAGTAATTTGGAAAAGTTGGGGTATATTGTAAAAGGTGGAGGAAATTCCACAAGAATTAATTTGAGAATAGATGCAAATATAGAAATAATAGTTGATATTTTTGTAAAATTACTTTAAAATTAAGAGTAAAATTAAATTTTTTATAATATTTCGAAAAAGTGAAATTCTGAAATAAAAGTATAGAATAATATGAAAGTTTAGTAAATAGATGAAAAAAGCGTTTAACTATATGAAAATTTAATTAAAAATGAATGTGAGATTGTGGAGGAGATAAAATGAACAAGATAAACTTATTAGATTTAGAGTATGATGAATTAGAAGGTGTTGTAATAGATTTAGGGATGAAGAAATTTAATGCAAAACAAATATATGAGTGGCTTCATGTAAAAATTGCCAGAAAGATAGATGATATGACAAATATCTCTAAAAAACAAAGGGAACTATTGGAAGAAAAAACTTATATACCTTATTTAAACCTATTAAATCATCAAGTATCTAAAAAAGACGGGACGGAGAAATTTTTATTTAAATTAGAAGATGGAACTACTATAGAGACTGTATTATTAAAGCATAAAGACAGAAACACAGTGTGCTTATCAACTCAGGTAGGATGTGCTGTAAAATGTAGTTTCTGTGCAACAGGTCAAGGTGGATTTACTAGAGACTTATTTAACCATGAGATTGTAAACCAAGTGTATACTATCCATAGAAGACTGGTTAAAAAAGGTGAGGGAGTAAATAACTTAGTATATATGGGAATGGGAGAACCATTATTAAACGTAAATAACACTATAAAATCTATAAGAGTCTTATCTGATGAAAAGGGGATCAATATCTCAAAGAGAAGAATTACAGTATCTACTTGTGGAATTGTACCGGGGATTGAAAAATTATTACAAGAAAAAATGCCAATAGGACTAGCTGTTTCACTTCATGCAGTAACTGATCAAAAGAGAAATGAAATCATACCTATAAACAGAAGATATCCGTTACAGGACCTATATACAACCTTACAAACATATCAAAAATATACAAAGAGAAGATTAACTTTTGAATATATCTTAATAGATGAATTTAACTGTTCAATGAGAGATGCTGATATGCTGGCTGAATTTATGTATGGATTTGATCATATAGTAAACTTAATTCCTTACAATGAAGTAGAAGGAACAGATTATAAGAGACCGGATAAGGAAAAAATAGAAAAGTTCTATAATCAGTTAAAGGAAGTAAGAAAGATAAATGTAACTTTTAGAGGTGAAAAAGGTTCTGATATAGATGGAGCTTGTGGACAATTAAGACAAAAAAACAAAGGGTAGGCTACTATGAAAAAATTATTTCGTAATATATTATTTATATTTATAGGATTATTTTTATTAGGCGGAATAGGAGCTGGTGTTCTTATTGTGAAAGCATATAAGGAACTGCCGGATCTAGGACAACTAATAGAAGGGTATAATCCAGTAGTACCAACTAAAATCTATGATACAAATGGTGAAGTAATAGATATTCTCTACAAAGAGATCAGAGAAACTGCAACTATAGAGCAGATGCCCAACTCACTCAAAAATGCTTATGTAGCTATAGAGGACAGGAGATTTTATAGTCATCATGGATTTGATGTTTTGGGAATGGGAAGAGCTATGATAGTAAATATAGTTACTATGAGTAAAGCCCAGGGAGCCAGCTCCATAACTCAGCAGTTAGCCAAGAATGCCTTTCTTACCAATGAAAAAAGGCTTATGAGAAAGGTAAAGGAAGCTATAATTACAGTTCAATTAGAAAGAGGATATACCAAAGATGAGATCTTAGAAAAATATATGAATGAAATATATTTTGGATCAGGAGCCTATGGAGTAAAAACAGCAGCTAGAGCATTTTATGGTAAATCTGTAGAGAACATAAATACAGCTGAAGCTGCACTCTTAGCCGGGGTACCTAATAGACCAAATAAATATAACCCTAGAAGACATTTAAATAATGCTGTTATTAGGGGAAAATTGGTTCTTTCTCAAATGAAAAAATACAACCTTATAGACGAAGAAGAGTATGAAAATGCATTATCTCAAAGATTTTATAATGAAGGTAACTTGCCAGAAGAATTAAAAGACATGTCTATGGAGGAGTTATCTAAATTAAATGTTACTGTAATAAAAAGAGTAAGTAAAAAAAGGAGTTATAAGAC
>DAOUPY010000495.1 GCA_030625925.1 Fusobacteriaceae bacterium
CAGTGATAAAAACTATCTGAAGACAGGATATAAGGTCTTAGTTTTGATCATGATCTTATTTGGAGGAGTGAGCCAAAGTGCCATAGTATGGTCTTTAGCTGATCTGGGATTAGGATTTATGGGAGTTATTAATTTAACTGCTTTATTTATCTTGAGAGGACAATGTTTGGAATCCTTAGAAGACTACGAATTAAATGTATTAGTTAAGAAAAAGTGGAGAGTGAATTAAAAATGTCGCGGCGACACTTAAAAAGGCAGAGATAAATTCTCTGCCTTTTTATTATTATCTAAAAAGTTATAATAAATAAGGGCTTGTATGACAAACATTATAATCCTTTATTCGTTATAAAATTTGGAGGAGATTTAGGAGGGTTTCTCTAAATTCTGTATCGTTGTTAGCTTTTCTTTTTTTAGGACCCTTGGTTCTTCCTCCCTTAGCTCTAATTTTTGCACTCATATGCCTGGAGAACATCAATGAATCTATATTGAACTTATTGTAGATAAACCCATTGGGATGGATAACACTATGGGTTTTTTCTAAGATAATCGTGGCTAATCCATAATCCTGGGTAACAACTATATCCTCCTTTGCAGATATTTTCATAATTTCTAAATCTACCGAATCATCTCCTTTTTCCACTTGAATAACTCTAAAGTTCCCCTTCAGTTCATGGGAAGTATCAACCACCATGATTAATTCTAAATTATATTTTTTAGACAGCTCTACACATATTGATTTCACACCTTTTGGACAGGCATCAGCATCTATTATTATTCTCAATATTTTCTCCTCTAATCCTTTATTAATTATATTATATAAGAATTTTTAAAATATATAAAGAAGAAAATAATAGATTAAATAAAAGCAGGCTATGTATAGCCTGCTTTATCATCCTTTAATAAACATAATATTAAAAAGTTTTGTTGTATACCATTTCATCTTTTTTAAACCTTCTCTCTATCTCTACACTTATATTTACCGGGATAGTTGAATTACCTATGCTATTTCTTATCTCATCTGCCATATTCTGCATTAATTCATCGAAGGTTTTTTTATTGAATTCAGACCAGTTTCCATCCCCAGAAAAAGGCTCTATCTCTAATTGGACTAAAATATTATTTTCATAGATATCAATTTCATAATCGACCTCTCCTAATTTAATTTTTCCATCTGTAAGCTCATTTTGAGTCATTTCAAATCTTTTTTCTAACATTTCTTCTTGATTTTCAAATGGTCCATCGTCAGCCAAAGCTCCTACAGACAGTACTAATATCAATCCTAATATAATTTTTTTCATAATAATCACTCCTTACGCTTTTAGCGTTTTTTTAATATAATTTATTTAAAACAATTGTGTCCTCTCCTACTTTTTTCTCGATTTCCACTATAACATTTACAGGAAGTTCAGGTTTATTAACTTCATTTCGAATCTTTTCTGCTAAGAGGTTAAAAAAATCATCGATCTCATCTCTTTTTAACTTTGACCACCCTCCGTCCCCGCTAAAAGTTTCAACTTCAACTTCTAATAGAGCACTGTTGGTATAAAATTTTAGATCATATTCTAAATTTTCTAAAGTAACCTTTCCGATTTTAGGGTCTTTATAGTTAAATGAAAATTTGGATTCCAAAAGTTTTGCCTTTCCTTTGTATAGTTTATCAGCAAAAACTCCAGTAAAGACAGATAAGAGTAGTCCAATAATTAAAAATTTTTTCATATTTTGCACCTCCTTAAATAAGATTCTTTTTTCTACATGACAATAGTACCACCTAAACCTTAATTAAAAAGTGAAGTTTCCTTAAAATAAACTGAGAATAAAAATTATAATTTTAAATAT
>DAOUPY010000037.1 GCA_030625925.1 Fusobacteriaceae bacterium
ATAATTTTGATATAGTAATAAAAGAAAAATATGGTTATATATTGAAAAAAGTTAATAACCTTAGTGGAGAAATTAAGGATTTTATAGAAAAAAATAAGAAATAGGGGGAACGAATTATGTCAATGGTTACTGATAATAAAGTGGAAAAAGAAATAATAGTTAGTGAGGTAGCGGTGGGATCTTTTACAGATAAAGAGTCTGGGGATACTATTAATTATCAGAATTTAAAAGAATTATTTATGGGTGGGATATCTACTCCTCAATATAAAATTGCTAATCATCTTGTAGAGGGTATGACAAAAGATTTAGGATATGGGGTAAAAGTTAAAATAACAATGCCGCTTAAAATAGTTAAAGATAAATGGGTGCTTGGGGAAATAGTGGCTTATGAAGTAATAAAATAATATTATAGGGGGGTTATAGATGAAAATATATGTGTCTGGTGAGATAACTTTATTTCCTTTTAAGGGATCTTTTATGATTCCCTATGATGTTGATTTCAAAGTAGATTTGAAATTATTTACAATTAAATCTGGTATGGTAACGGATTTAGGATCTGTGCCGGTACCTTTTAGAAATATGGTATCTAGGTTTGGAAAAGGGACTGTCCCCTATATTTTGCATGATTTTGGATATAAATATCAGCCTGAGAATACCAATAGAAAATTTTGGGATAAGGTATTATTACAATCACTTAAAGATCATAAAATGGTTTGGTGGAAAAGAAGAATTATTTATATAACTTTAAGATCTTTTGGATGGTTTGTCTGGGCAAATAATAAAAGGTATATTTATGAGCAAATTTGATGATAATTATTTAAATAAAACAAAAAAAGATCATCCTCATATTTATGAAATGACGGTTTTTTTGATGGATAAAATAGATAAATTTGGTAGAGATCTGAGAATATTAATTATTATATTAATCTCATTTCTCCTCCCAATTTATTTAATTATGTTTAAATATATATTTGAAAAATAAAAAAAAAGGAGGGGAATATGTCAATTGAAGTAAGTATTGATTTTAAGGTTTCACTTTCTAATGCAGAAATTTTGAATTTATCTATTAGTGATAGAACGGCATATTTTTATGATTCTTTAGATCTTTTAATGTCTGATATTAGGGATTCTATTCATTCATATTTAAGGCAGAATGATTATGGTACTGTTATTTTTAATAATAGTTTGATTTCTATGGCACCTAGTTATGGGACTTCATTGTTTCGATTTTATGCAACTAATGTTTATTTTACTTTTCCTATTCTTGATGTAAATGGTTTCAAATATGTAGCTTGGGGTATTCCTAATAATTCACCTGATTATTCTTCATTGGATTATATTAATGTTATTCCGCCAGGGGGGGAAGTTGGTGATCCTCCACCTTTTTCTCCACCTTCTATTGGTATTCCTGATAATATAGATGATGTTTCTTTTTATGATAAACTTAAAGCTACACATGATCTTTTAGCTTTGGATGGGTTGAGTAGTGAAGAATGGGATTATTTGTCTGCTATGCAAAAAAAGAATGAAATGGAAATAGTAAATAAATTAATACAGCAATCACAGGATGATTTTATAAATGCTTCTGAGAGTGGTGTTTATGATAATGTTTATATTCGTTATGATGCTGAGGATACGGATACTACGGCTTTTTATACTGCTAATGGATTGGATATTAATAAGGATTATTATACCAATCTTAAAGCTACTGGAGTGGGGTATGCTGATCCAATAGATGGTGGTCTGGTTACTGGTGTAAATACTGTTAATTCTAATGGAAATAGTACTTTAACTTTAGAATCAGCTAAAAAACTTGTGGAAAATGGGGTTTTGATTGGTGGGCTTACTGCTATTGCTACTGGTGAAACTGCTTTAAGTGGTGGGGTTCTTGGTGGAAGTGGTGGTGTTCCTCAGCTGATGGGAATTGCTTTAGTGGAATATTTAGAAAAAAAATATGGATTGGGTGAAAAAGTTGTTGATACTTTTGTAGATGGTACTGTAGCTTGGTATAATACGGCAAAAAATTTATATAATGGTTTTACTGCAACTGGAGATAGGTCTATAGATTATGTTAATCAAAATGTACAGCAGGCATATAATAATATCATGGAAAGTAAGGCGGTAGCTTTAGAGTTACCTAAGGATTTCTTTCTGCCTGTTGTTGTTGATCTTGATACAAAATTACCAGTTACTATTCCTGAAGAAGCTGCAATTGGTGTGAGCGCTGATGGTGTAACTGTTGGTGTGAATACCGATGGAAAAGTTATTGGACTTTCTGTTGATCCAAATATAAAATTACCTATTGGTATTTTACCTACGGATCTTATTAAATTGGATACTACTACTGCTGGTGCTATTGCTATTGATTTAGATTTAAAACTTCCTATTGGAGGTCTTCCTATAGATGTTACTGGTAAAAGTCTTGATATAAATACAGATGGAAAAACTGTTGGTGTGAATACAGAGGGGAAATCAGTGGCTCTTGATACAACTGATGCAACTCTTCCATCTGATCCTAATAATCCGTGGCTGGCTCTTATGGATCTTATAATGAAATTTTTAGCTTGTGAAGTTGTTAAAAATGATCTTGAATTGGGTATAACTTCTTTTATTGATGGTGATGGTGTGGTTACTGCTTCAAAAACTAAAGATGGAATAAGAGATATAGAAAAGGATTCTGCTAATTGGGTAGTGCAGGATTATAATTCTACTGTTTTGGAGGGTGTAGGAGAGGAAGCGAAAGAAGTGAATAAAATAGAAAGATCTCTTCAAACTTGGCAAAATTTACATTCTTTAAATACTAATATTGAATATGATGGTGTTGTGGACAGTTCTGGTAATAATATGAATATGAAAAAAGGTCTTGTACCTAGTTTATTTGGAATGGGTATGGGGGAATTTTTTAGAGAGGGGGCTTTAAAAACTCTTTCTGGGAATAATATTAATAATCTTATGGATGAATTAAGAGTTGAAAGGGATAATCATGATGATAGTAATAATGATCCAGATTATGAGAGTGTAAAAGAAAGTATTTTATTGGGTATAAAAAAGATTATGTTTCCTTTGGAAGCAGATTTTCAATCTTCTTTATTAGGTGAATTTGGGGATGATTTCAAAGAAATAGCAAGTCATTTTCTTAAAACTGAGGTGAAATGATATGGATTATATTAATATGTTCATCATGATGACTGTGGTGGATTTAGTTATGGATCTAGGTTTGGAAATGACTTTAGAGAGTATTAGGGGAGTGTTAGATAAAAAATTTCCTAATAATCAAATTAGTGATTCATTTATTGATAAATTTTTAAATCAAATGCCTCAACGTATATCTATGTTTACTACTATGATAATTATGCAGCATTCGAATTTGATTATGAATAGTTATATTGAACCTTTTATAAAAGATAAAGTAGATAAAATGAAAGATATGGCGGTTTGGTATAAATCAGCTAAAACTATTATTAAAAATTTTGCTCCTCAAGGTGGTAAATTTGGTACTGTGAAAGGGATTTATAATGGTGCTATGTCTTTGAATAAAACTTATGAGGTAACGGAATATAATCAGTTTAATGATGGTTTTATGAAAAACATAGATTTTCTTCATAAAAAACAACAACTTGCAAATGAATTGTCTGGTACTGTGTTAAGTGGTGTAAATACTGGTATAATTGCTAGTAATACGAAATCTATGGCGAAAAAAACAATGACAACGGATGAAATGATTGAGTTATTAAATGGTTTATTGGCAAGTAAAAAGTATGGGGGTTAAATTATGGGTATTGTGGGATCACTTATAACACCGAATAGGTGGGAAATATCTGTAAAATCTAGGGTAGAAAAAAAAGCTATGAATATGGGTTTTTTATCGGATAAAATAGGATTAACTAAATTAGATATAAAAAATTTTTATCAAACTCTGTGTGATGTGGAAGTACATAAGGTGAAAGATGTAGATGTGTACCAAACCACAGAAATAGAGGGTGTTTATATAAATGCTGATTATAGAGACGTATATCTTAATTTGAGTTATATGTTTAATGGGGAAATGATAGCGGTTAATAAGTTTTATCTTCCGCGTGTGCCTAAACTGGTGGGATTGGATCAGGTGCAACCAGAACTTGTAAAATTGTTTGGTAGTACGGTGAAAATAACAGGGGCATATGGAATTTAGATATATAAAAAATTTTTTGGGAGGTATAAGATGGGATTTACTGTTGCTACAGGATTAGAAGAAAACAAATTTTCTAGTTTAACATTTGGTCGTCAGGTAACTGGTCATACTGATGCTATGATGATTCATGGGAAAATGGATTTAACAGAAACAGGAGAAATAGCGGACGTTTTAGGATCTACTAGTTCTATGAAAAACAAGGTATTTGGGATAGGAACTCAATATGCTACGATTAATTTACCTGTTGCTCCAACTGTTATTAAACAGAAAGTGGATGTGAAATTCACTATAACAGGGGAAAAAAGAAAAAAAATTATAGTGAGAATACCGATGCATTATGATGGTATTGTTTTAGATGATATATCGGCTGTAAAGGCTTCATTTGAAGCTATGACAGCTTTGTCAATAGGTGCTATATCAGATGTTGCGTTCGTAATTGAAGGGGTGATTAGATAATGGCAAATAAATATGTAGGTGCTAGTCTTAGAGCACTGAATTTTAATGATAACAATTTCAAAATCAATGTAAGTGGAAATGGAATAACTGCGCCAGATGTAGATAAGGTTCAAGCTGCTTTAGTAGGAACGACTATTGCTGATACGAATATGGTGATAATTGGAAGAATAAGCAGATATAAAAATGATCAGTATGATGCAGAGGTGTCAAGTGTAGACAAGACATCTCAATTACAGACAAGAAGAATGATATTGAATTTTGAAGATTCAGGATCATTGGTTGTAACTGGAGCTTTCCCATTAGATCCAGACCAATTGACTTCGATTCAAACTTTGTTGGTAAATAAAACAATGGCTGGAGAAAAAATCACTAGTGCGGTTTTGGGGATCTAACCGAGGAAGAATTGGAGGATTTTCCATTCGAACTTGGTTTGCAACTTAATAGGGATTTAGGTATAAATTAAAGTAGGGTATTTATTACCTTACTTTTTTTTATTGTTAAATTTAAGTGTAAAATAGTTGAAAAAGACTTACAAAAAAGGTATAATAAAATAGAAGGGGGGGGGGATAAATTGAAAATAAAAATTATAATAGATAATATAAAATACTTGAGGAGTTAAAAAATGATAGAAAAATATGCAATAAAGAGATTAAAACAAATAGAAAAAATGGTATTAAAAGATCAAAAATATACTGATAAATTAATGAAAAGATCAAGGAAAGTTAATAAATTTGCTGGTTCTTTGGAAAAGAAAAAAGAACTCGAAATTATTTTAGAGATGATCTGTAGTTCTAGTCGGTTATTAGAAAGTTTTAGAGGGGAAATAGATCAATTTGGTATTAATGTCAAAAAACTTAGAAAAAAAAAAAATAAGGAGGAGATAAATTGAAAATAAAAATTGAAATAGATGATATTAAATATTTGATAACGGATTATCAAAAATTGGGTAAAGATTTAGGTATGAAACGAGTTATGAGGATACCCAGAAAAGATTTAGCTGTTAAAATAGAAAATGAAATAAATGCAATAGTGGGGTGTTATATAGATGGTTTGAATTCGATAGAAAAAAAAAGTAAAGGTTTTAGAGAACAGAATATTCAGAGAATTTTAAAACTTACAAAATATAAAGTTTTTAAACATAGTAGAGGGATTTATTTTATTATTGATAAACAGTTTTATTCTGTTGTTACGTTAAAGATCAGAAATTTGCATTATAGCGATATATTTGAAAAGGGTGGGGACTATCTGCCTATGGATTATGATAGTGCTCTCTCGTGTGCTGAGGACTTATTGGAGGAATTTTTAAGAGATTATAACAAGGAGGTTTTGAAAAATGAAAACTAAGCAGGAACATTTGGATTATATTAATGGGATTTGTAAACAGAAAAAAATAAAGGATCTTAAAAAAATTATTAAATATTTAGACCAGGGAGATACTTTGAATGCAGCAAGGGAAAAAATGAAGACAATAAGAATGAAAAAGAAAAAAGAAGTAATAAAATATATAGATGATTATTATATGTCATTTGAATTAAATAATGCTAAAGTGATAATAAAAGATTTAGAAGGTGTGATTATGAAAACTTGTAATATTTCTAGATCGACTTTTTATAACTATCATAAAGAGTATAAGTTAATTAGAAAAGACTAAAATAAAAACATTATATTAAATAGTCTTTAATTGATAGAATTAAGTGTAATATAGTTGAAAGAGACTTTTAATATATTTGGAAAAGACTTTTAATATATTTGGAAAAGATTTTTAAAAAGATGTGATAAAATAAAGGTATAAATAAAAATTTATAAAAAAATAAAATCAAAGATCTCTTCCCAGGGATCTTTTTTTTACAAAAAATTTTTTTTTAGATCTTTAGAAAAAATATTACAGCTTTGCTGTAATATTAAGAAAATTTATTGCGGAAGTTTTTATTCTTTTTTTGAAAGATATTAATTCTGATCCCTGACAGGGAGGGGGTTTGAATTTGATGACTTAAACAAAAGAATGACCGATAGGGAATAGCACCTGCAAGGGAAACTCTAAATACAATAAATTTGATATGATAATATTTTTGCCATACGATATTAAGTTAAAGGGTTTTTGATTTGATGGGGATAGATTTTTTGTATTGTTTGGAATAAAATAGAAAAATATATTTATAATTTAAAAAAATAACCTAATTAGTTTAATTCTATCCATACTCAAAGAATCGCTGCTTAGGGAATAGGCTTCGTAGTCTTCTACCGTGGGTGGTAGCATTGAATTAGGATAGCAGAACTCTGCTTAAACTTTTTTACCCTGTGATGCGTCTTATTTTTCAGGCAGTATATATATTAGTGTTTTGATTTTGAGGGGATAATGTAAAAACAATTATATTACTTACTTATCGGACTTTCAATAAATATAATTTATTGGAATTAAGGGGATGCTTCCCTTTTAAAAAAAAGAAAGTTGTGGGATATAAAAAAAAATAGTATAATGATTTTACTGTTTGAAGTCTTAAAGGTGGGAACGGTGATTATTCGTTCCTGAAAAAATTTTTAGTCTATCATAGAAATTTATTTGAAAATAGGTTTTTCCATAGACTAAAAATTTGAAAAAAAAAAAAAAGCGGATCTTATTCCCTGGGGGGAAATAAAATTCTTATAGATATTCTACGAAAATATCTAATAACTTTTTATTTATTATACAATAAAAATTCATTATTGTAAAATAAATAAAAATTATTAAGTATCTGGGTGAATATCTAGGTGCTTTTTTTATTATAATGAATGAATTTATAGGATTGTCTTTGAAATAAATAAAATATTAATTAATAAAAATAAGATTGAATTAAAAATAAATCAAGTGAAACTATTGACTTATTAAAAATTGGGTAGTATATATTTATATTAACCAGTGATATAGTGAAAATTAAATGAAAATTATTTTTTTTCACTATATATTTTTTTTGGCTCGTGAGAGCTTTTAGGCTTTCCTTGTCTAAGCGGACTAGAAAATTTTTTTTAAATAAAACTGGGGGTTAGAATGGAATTAAGAGAAAAAGAGATTATTAAAAATATTAAGGGTAAAATTAAAAAAACTGGTGAAATTGTAAAATATTTTAATTATGATCTTGGTGTTCCTGTGGGGAATAAAATGTATGATTTTAAAGATGAAAATGGAAAATATTGGAAATACAGGGAAATAATGGGATCATTGCCTGTTTTAGAAGAGGTTATTATAGGTAGGCAGAAAAATAAATCTATACATGATTTAGATAAAGCTGCATTGTATAAGTATTTGTATAATAAATCTATTAACATAAAAAGAAATATAGGGGATCTTACTGATATATATATGTGTAATGTTTTGCAATATGTTGATATAAATGGGGATATAATTCCTCCTAAAATGTTTACAATAACTTTTAAATCAGATATAACGGATTTAGAAACGGCAGAAAGAAGAATGAAAGGAACAGTTAAAAGATTAGAATATTTAGTTCGAACTAAAATAGATCCAAATTTTAAATTGTCTGCTATTGGGGTAAAGGAAAAACATACTAAAATAAGAAAAGGGTATCATTTTCATTTTATTTGTTTTAATCTGCCGAAGATAGATTTTTCAGATTTTTCATCTTTTGGGGTAAAAGAATCAAATAAATATGGTCGTATAGAGATTTCAGTTTTAAAACAATTTAAAAATAAAATAATAGATGTGAAAAATGATGGTAAGGAAGAAAAAGTAAATTTTATTAATGATCCAGTGATTTATATAAGTAAAACTATTTCATATATGCAAAAAGAATTAGAGGATTTATATAAGATAGATTATTCGATTGATATAACTAAAGATAAAGAATTGATTGTAAAATTAGAAAAAGAATTAAATAAATCTGTGTTGTATAAAATAGGAAAATTAATTAAGCCGGAGGTATTAAATTTATATTCGGATGATGAATTTAAAATGGAATTGGATAAGGCTTTTGATATGTATTCATTTCAGGAAAAAATAGAATTTAATACTGAATTTCTTGGTTGGGTAGATGTATTTAAGTTTTTTGATATGAGGGAAAAATCTGAGTTTTTGGAGCAGGTTATGGATTATATAGGTTTTGATTTCGAGTATATAGGTGAAAAAGATGTTATGCCTGTAATAGTAAATTATAATAAAAATAAGTTTTTTATAGACTATAAAAACAATAAATTAATGTATGTAGATAATGATAATTTTGATATAGTAATAAAAGAAAAATATGGTTATATATTGAAAAAAGTTAATAACCTTAGTGGAGAAATTAAGGATTTTATAGAAAAAAATAAGAAATAGGGGGAACGAATTATGTCAATGGTTACTGATAATAAAG
>DAOUPY010000341.1 GCA_030625925.1 Fusobacteriaceae bacterium
GTAGCATTAACTGGTCTTACAGTAGCTGAGCATTTTAGAGATAAGGAAGGTCAAGATGTATTATTCTTTATTGACAATATCTTTAGATTTACTCAAGCAGGATCAGAGGTATCGGCACTATTAGGAAGAATGCCTTCTGCCGTTGGATACCAACCAAACTTAGCAAGTGAGATGGGAACTCTTCAAGAGAGAATCACATCTACAAAAACTGGATCTATCACTTCGGTTCAAGCGGTATACGTACCTGCCGATGACCTTACTGACCCGGCTCCAGCAACAACATTTGCCCATCTAGATGCAACAACAGTTTTATCTAGAAGAATCTCATCATTAGGAATCTACCCAGCGGTAGACCCACTAGATTCTACATCTAGAGTACTTGATCCACAAGTTGTAGGTCATGAACACTATAAAGTAGCTAGAGATGTACAAGAAGTATTACAAAGATATAAAGATCTTCAAGATATCATCGCAATCTTAGGAATGGATGAATTATCTGATGAAGATAAATTAGCAGTTAGTAGAGCTAGAAAAATCGAAAGATTCTTCTCTCAACCATTTGCTGTTGCAGAACAATTTACTGGAATGTCTGGTAAATATGTACCTGTAAAAGATACTATTAAAGGATTTAAAGAGATCTTAGATGGAGTACATGATGACTTACCTGAGCAAGCTTTCTTATATGTAGGTAGTATAGAAGAAGCTATCGCAAAGGGAAGAGACTTATTGAAGGGGGAATAAGATATGGCGACTTTTAAATTAGAAGTTATAACTCCTCTGAAAAAAGTATTAGAAATGGAAGTTGAAAGAGTAATTTTGAGAACTTCTGAAGGTGACATGGGTATATTAGCAAAACATGCTCCCCTAGTTGCAGAATTAGCTGTAGGAGAGATGAAAATAAAAACTGATGCTGGCGAGGAGAGATTCTTTGTAGCAGGTGGTTTTTTAGAAATCTCTAAAGATAGAACTTTAGTATTAGCTGACGAAGCTATCAATGTAAATGATATCGATGTGGAAGTAGCTAGAAAAGAAGCAGAATTAGCTAAACAAAAGTTAGCTAAATTAAAAGAGGATAGAGATATTGCAGTAACGCAAAAAGCTCTAGAATCAGCTTTGACTAAAGTAGGAATGGTAGAAGGTAAATAACTTTTAAACCATAAAAAGAGAGAGAAAGATGAAATTCATCTTTCTCTCTTTTTCTATTAATAAGGATATTATAATCTAAACTTTTAATCTGGCCATAGTATGGGCATCTATATATTTTCCCTCTCCAAAAACATAATCTTTAAGAGTACCTTCAATTTTAAAACCAAATTTTTTATAGAGGTTAATTGCTTTTTGATTATCTGTATAAACTTCTAATTCAATCCTCCTAATATTATGCCAATTATCTGAAAGATCTAAAATTTCTTTTAATAATCTGCTCCCTATTTTATTGTTTTGATATTTCTCTGAAATGCTAATACCAATACTAGCACAGTGTTTTCTTCGAATATTAGTCTCAATATGTAAGCCGACTATTCCTATAACCTTTTCTTCAGCTACAGCAACTAATTGAATAATATTTAGAGGTATTTCATGTACCCTTTGTTCCCAAACATTATCACGAAGGTATGGAACACCTAAAGTGTTTCTGTAATTGGATTTCTCCAAGAAAATTTTAGTGATATCACCAGCATCATTTTTACAGCTGTGGCGTATTAAAATGTCCATATCTTACCTCCTAAAAAATCATTTTGAATATCTACAACTAATAGTACCTTTTTCATTATAGAACCTCCGTATAAATTTTAAAAATCTGTTTTATTATTTAATTTTTTATGATTTTTGTCGCAACTTCATATTTTAATATTTCATCTTCGGTCATTTGATGCATTCCATCAGCAGGAGCAGCATAGATTGTATACCAGTAAAAATCTTCACTCCCCAACATATCGTTGACATATTCAGCGTTAGCTCGGTGTTGTGGGTCTTCTTTGGGGATATCTTTAGCTTCTACAATACCACCTTCACCCATACCTTCCCATGAATGAACTCCTATATATGCTCCCTCTTCCATAGTCCTGGTGACACCACTTAAGAAAAAATCAGTTCCTCCCGATGAGACCTTACTATCACTTTTTAAATAAGTGTTTAATCCTTTTTCTCTAACATATTTTCCCATGGGAAAATTAGAATCATCATCTAATGAACCATTTATATGTTCTAGAACAATTGTTTTGATTTCTGGGTTCTCATTGATTATTTTTTTTAGTTGACCAGGTGTAAAATGAGAGATTAGGCCTGTCATATATAATTTATTCCCATCTACTCTAAATTTTGTAGAGGGATAGATATAGTTATGTACTAGAACCAGTGTAATAATGTGTACTGTTCGGTTATATCTATAAGCTATTGAAAAACTTCCTATAAATAATACCAAAATCCCAATAAATATTTTTGTTTTTAAACCAATAAATATTTTCATGCTCTCTTCTCCTTTTTTTAAAAATCTGTTTTATTGTCTATCAGCCATCCACTGATCCAAAGCATCAGAGTAGTAATGAAGGCTATTGCGACAATAGATATTCCAATACTTATAGAGGATATTTCATTGAAATTATCCCAGAAAATAAGGTTGAAAATTTTAGATAGAATAGACATAACAATAATAACAATAAATGTTTTAAACTTTAATTTAGAAAGAAAAGTTTTAGTAATAATGATACTTAAAAATACCAGGGAGAAGAAACTTCCTATTGAAACAAAGCTTAAGATCAGGATTTTAGCCATACTTATAAAAGCACCATTTTGCAGATACTCTATAATACGAAATTCAATTCGGGGATCTACATAATAAGCATTTGCTATAAACCATATAAACGTTGTTAAAACTAATGCTGTTCCTGAGATAATTGT
>DAOUPY010000406.1 GCA_030625925.1 Fusobacteriaceae bacterium
GTAAAAATGTATCGCTGTTATAAATTTCTTTTTCGATTTGGTTTTGCACTTGCAATAAGATGACCCCGATCATAACCAGAACCACTATAATCCACAAGGTCAGCACGAAATCCTTGAGGAATTCAAAAATCAGGTCTAAAATTATCTAGTCTTTCGACATCTGAAGTGTTTGAATTAACTATTTCTATTGTCCATTTTGCCTGTCTAAAATATATGAACGATTAACTAAAATCTGATCTGCTGTTGGAATCCCATATCGAAGTTCATCTCTTTCTTTCATAATTCAAAACCTCCTAATTTTTATATCACTAGAGTTTACAACATAATTTAAAATCTATGATATAATTATTCTATAGATAATCACTAGCGAGGTGGGAACAATTCGAAAGATTTTAGCTAAAATAAAAGAACTAGAAGATGAGAAATTAGAGAAATATCTAATAACTTTAGAAGAAAACTATCAAATAGAATTTAAAAAATCAAAAAATAGCTTTCCAGAGGAAGCTTTAAAAACTTATTCAGCTTTTGCTAATACTGATGGAGGACTTCTAATTTTAGGAGTAGAAGAAGTAAAAGATGGCTTAAATATATCAGGTGTAAATAATCCTGAAAAAGTAAAAAACAATATGTTTAATCTTTTAAACAATTCACAAAAAGTGAGTAAAAACATCTTAACAGATGAAAGCATCGTAGAAAAAGTAATATCTGAAAAGACTGTAATAATCATAGATATTCCAAGGGCTCATTATAAAGATAAACCTATTTATCTAAAGGATAATCCTAAAAATGCTTACAAAAGAAACTATGAAGGCGACTATAGATGTACCGAGCAAGAAATGAGGATAATGATAAATGATTCTAGTACAGAAGCCTTAGACTTTGTTTTATTGGAAAATTTTACCATTAATGATCTTGATCCTCTTACAATAAATGACTATTTTCAACGATTTAAAAATTTAAATCCAGAACATCCTTTTATAAAATTGAAAAAAGAAGAATTATTGAAAAAATTAGGGGTTTTGAGAATGAATAGAAAAACTTCTAAATTAGAATTAACACTTGGTGGACTTTTACTATTTGGGAAAAGTGAAATAATAAGAGAACGTTTAAATCACTATCATATAGAATATATTGATAGAAGTAATCCTGACGCAGAAAGATGGAGCGATCGTTTAATTTATGATGGAACTTGGGAAGACAACCTATATAACTTTTTTTATTTAGCAATAAATAAAATTTATACTAGTATTCCAAAGAGTTTTAAAATGATGGATGATAATATAACACGAGAACAGCTAAATGAAGTTCAAATTGCCTTGAGAGAAGTCCTTGTTAATTCGATGATCCATGCTAATTTTGAAATATCTAAACCGATAAAAATAATAAAATACCCTAACTATTATCAGTTTGAAAATCCAGGAACTTTAAGAATATCTCAAGAAGATTTTTTTGCTGGGGAACATTCAGACCCTAGAAATAATATAGTTCAACAGGCTTTTAGACTTCTAAACTTATGTGAAAGAGCAGGGAGTGGAGTTCCAAAAATTTTAAAAGCAGCAAAAGATAATAAATATAAATATCCAGATATTGAAGAAAAGGATGGAAAATTTATTTTTAAATTTTGGATATCAGATCGAGCTATTACAAATAATAAAACAATTATAGAATCTAAAAATTTGAGTGAAATAGAAAAAAGAATATTATTAGATTTAACAAAAAATAAATATATTACAAGCAAGATGATCCAAGAAGAATATCAACTGTCAAAAACTACAGGGTACAGGATTTTAAAAAAATTAATAGATCTCAATTTTTTACAAAAAGAGGGAAATGGAAAAAATACTAAATATAAATTATTTTAAAAATATTATTTGGAACGAATGAACCGAAAGGTGGAACGAATAACCTCAATAAAATCAAAGATTCTCTAAATATTTGGAACGAATGAACCGAAAAGATGGAACGAACCCTATAGCCCCCTACTTGCCTTGCAGCTCCTCCAGAGTCGCATTTCACGAGTATTAAAATTAGATTTAGTTACATCTAATTTTAATACTCGTGAATCGTAGGGGGCTATTTCTTTTATATTACCTGCTAAAAAATAAACTCAGAGATAATAATCAAACCCATAGCGATTCTTCGAAAGATTCGGCTGGAGAACAGCTTCTGCACGACCAGGTATCCGCTTTCCTCCTTCGTCCTTATTGGAGGCGGACTCGGAGGATCTCCAGCCTCGGGGAGCTTACTTCATCCCCCCTCGCCGTTCCCCTCACACTCCCCTAGGCTACCCCCTCTAATCGGTAGCGTTCGTGAGGGGACACTCATATGGGGGATTCAGCTCGTTACGCACTCGCTCGGTGTAGATCGTAGGGATAGCCCTTTCCGTGACTATCGTATGAAATCACCCTCGCCCTATTGAGGGAGAGGGGGCTAGGGGGTGAGGGTTTATAGCCCC
>DAOUPY010000340.1 GCA_030625925.1 Fusobacteriaceae bacterium
TTAAAAATAAATCTAAGAAGAGGTGGATCATGGCAAGTTATGTAGTAGTAGGAACGCAATGGGGAGACGAAGGTAAAGGTAAAATTATCGATGTATTGGCACATAAGGCAGACTATGTAGTTAGATTCCAAGGTGGAAACAATGCAGGACATACAGTAGTAGTAAATGGGGAGAAATTTATTCTTCACTTATTACCTTCAGGAATGTTACACGGAAACGGTAAATGTGTAATCGGGCCAGGAGTAGTAGTAGATCCAAAGGTATTATTACACGAATTATCAACTTTAGAGGAAAAAGGAGCTAAGGTAGATCATTTATTTATCTCTGATAGAGCTCATCTTATCATGCCTTACCATATCCAACTAGATATCGTAAAGGAAGAAGCTAGAGGAGAAAACAAGATCGGTACAACAAAAAGAGGGATAGGTCCTTGTTATTCTGACAAAATTGCTAGATGTGGAATAAGAGCAGTGGATTTATTAGATATGGAAGCATTTGGAAGAAAGTTAAAGATAAACTTAGATGAGAAAAATGAATTATTTACAAAAATTTATAATACAGAAGCTATGAGTTATGATAAAATAATGGCAGATTTTACAGAATATGCAAACTTATTAAAGCATAGAATAGCTGACTTTGTTCCTGAGATCAACGAAGCATTAGACAACGATAAAGTAGTAATGTTTGAGGGAGCTCAAGCTATGATGCTAGACATCAACTACGGAACTTATCCATATGTAACTTCTAGTTCACCAACTTCAGGTGGAGTAACTACTGGTGTAGGTGTAGCACCTTCTAAGATCGATAGAGTAATCGGTGTTATGAAAGCATATACTACCAGAGTAGGAGAGGGACCTTTTATTACTGAATTAAATGATGAAACAGGAGAAAAATTAAGAGCGGTTGGAAGCGAATTTGGTGCAACTACTGGTAGACCAAGAAGATGTGGATGGTTAGATGGTGTAGTAGGTAAGTATGCTGTAATGATAAACGGTCTTACAGATGTAGTGGTAACAAAAATCGACGTATTAAGTGGAATGGATGAATTAAAAATATGTGTAGGTTACGAGATAGACGGAAAGGTATGGACTACTATACCATCAGCTATCGAAATGACTGAGAGAGCAACTCCAGTATATGAAACATTACCAGGATGGTCTGAAGATATTACAGGAATCAGAGAATATGATGAATTACCTGAAAACTGTAAAAAATATGTAGCTAGAATGGAAGAAATAATCGGATGCGAGATCACTATGATCTCAGTGGGTCCAGACAGAACTCAAAATATATTCAGAAAAGAATTTTAATAGATAATACATATAAGAGGCAGCTTCGGCTGCCTCTTATTTTTGTTTTTGATGGGGTGTAAATGGTGGTGTTACCTGATTGGTAGATATAGTGGATATGGTGGATAAACCTGTACTAATAGAACCGGTGGAATCCTGATTATCTTCGGCATTATCGTCCATACCAAAGGCGGTTAAAAAAGAATCAGCCAGGTCAGTATCGGTGGAATCCTGGTTGTTAGCAGCATTATCATCCATACTAGAGGCGGTTAGAGAAGAATCGGATAGGTCAGTATTGGTGGAATTAAGGATCTGCCTTGAGTCTGACTGCCCATTATTTTCTAGAATGTTTATCAAGGCACTGATTAAAATGGCAAGGGAAAAAAATAAAAATGTTTTTTTCATATTAGTTGCCTCCTATAACCAAAAGATTTATTGGATCTGTTTAGTTATTTTTTCGGAATAAATTAATATTTTCCTGCTTCAATGTATGTATTTTTAAATTTATATTGATTATATAAACATATAAAACTGAAATAAAACTTAAACAAAATAAAAATTTATGCTAAAATGAAGAACAATCATTTGTTATTGTATTATATTTTTGATTTTATAAGATTCAGGATAAGATTGAAGGGGAAATGTTAGAAATAATAGATTATAAAAATGGCAAACGAATAAATTAGTTCAATATTTATAATGTGTTTATATAAAAATACAGGCAAAACAGGAGAAATCCTGTGACGCAAAGCTATAGGGCCTTTAAAATGGCAGCCAGTTGCAGATCTTTTTTTGATCTGTATTTTTTTTTAGAAAAATTTATTGAGAGAGTCTATATTTATAGCTCTATTTCATTATACAAGGGGGAATAATGCAGGAATTAAATATTTTTTTTAAAAAAGATTCTGATAATTATCTATTGGAAGCATTTAGGGTTCTTAGAAGTAATATACATTTTTTAGAAAAAAAGAATAATAAAATAATCATATTTACAAGTACTATACCCAATGAAGGTAAGACTACTATATCTGCTAATTATGCAATGTCAGAAGCTGTGATAGGTAAAAAGGTTATCTTGGTAAACTGCGATATAAGAAGGTTTAGACCTTTTGACGGATTAAAAATAGAGATAACTCATGGCATAGAGAGTGTGCTTTTAGGGGAAAAAAAAATAAATGAGGTAATTATTGAAAGGTTTGAAGAGAACCTAGATCTTTTACCTTCCAAGCATTTAAATGGAGGGATAACTGAATTATTTTTAGGAGGAAGGATTAAAAAATTATTGGAAGATTTGAGGAAGCGCTATGACCTGGTAGTGTTGGATACCCCTCCTCTCGCTATAGCTACTGATGCAGCCATACTTTCAGAATACGCAGATGGAGTTGTCTATGTATGCGGGTATAATATGGTGAAAAAAGAAAAAATGCTTCGTGCAAAAAAATATTGGAACGAGCTGGAGCTAAAATATATGGGGTAGTAATAAATAGGATAGATGAAAAAATTTATGTAAATGAATATGGATATGATGAATACAAATATTATAATAATTACATTAAGGGATAGATTTAAATAATTAAAAACAGGAAACAGCTCTGCTGTTTCCTATTTTT
>DAOUPY010000564.1 GCA_030625925.1 Fusobacteriaceae bacterium
ATTTGAGTTATAATAAATAAAAACTACTGATGGAAGGGAGGATTGTGATGTTAAGAAAAAAAAATAAACATATATTCAGAAAAATAATTTTAATATTTTTGGGGATAGTATTATTATTTACAATTTATCAATACAGGCAGGTAAGAAAAGAGGTTTTATATAATAGACAAAATGGACCTAAACCTGTAGCCAATATATTGAAAATGGGAATAGAGGAATCCTCGGGGATAATTTTATCAGGGGATAAAAAAAATTATTATTGGACTCATGGGGATTCAGTAGATTACGGTGAAACTCCTAGAACCAGTATCCATGGATTTAGATTTGACAGTGAGGGTGCAAGGGAGCATCACGAAGTATTTTTGGACGGTGTAACCAATCTAGATTGGGGTGATATTGCCAAGGATAAAAATGGAAACTTAATTGTGGCAGATACCGGGGATAATCTTATTCGTAAAAATTTTATTTTATATAGATTTAAAGAGCCCAAGTTAGATCAGAAAAAAGTAGAAAAAAATGAAATAGACAAGATAACCTTTAGATTTCCAGGTGGGGAAGAACTAAATAATGAAGCTGTATTCTATGCCGATAAGAGTATCTATATTTTAAATAAAGAGTATGGGAAAACTATGATGTACCGTTTGATGGAGAAAAACATCGATACAAGAAGGGTTAATATTATAGACTATATAGGTGAATTTAAATTTTTAGGTGGATCTAGAGCCTCGAATTATATGGATGCAGCCACAGGTGCAGATATATCAAGGGATGAGATGACCATGGTTTTCAATACCTATAAAGGAATCTATCTGTTTAAAAGGGATAAGGAAAATACTGATTTTTTTGATGGAGAAGTGTATTACCACCCGTTAAAATGGAATTTTAAGGTTAACCAATATGAGGCGATAGCCTTTACAGAGGATGAAAAAAACCTGGTATTGACTACGGAACAGGGAAATGTGTATAAAGCAGGTATAGAAGAGTTTGAGTTGTTGAGAGAGGCGAAATCTGCTGAGTCCATCCAAGAGAAACCCATTGAAATCGGTGGAGACAGGCAGGGAATAAAATATAAGATGAAGCATATGATCTATCTGATCCAAGTGGTAGTAATGGACCTGATATTCAGATAAAAATTTAAAGAAAGGGTGATTCAACGAATCACCC
>DAOUPY010000500.1 GCA_030625925.1 Fusobacteriaceae bacterium
CCAATGTATATCTGGCTTTAGAGCAAGACTTAGAAGTAGTCCCTGTAATCAACAAGATCGACCTGCCCGCTGCTGATGTAGAAAAGGTAAGAAATGAAATAGAAGATGTTATTGGTATTCCTGCTGATGAGGCAGTTCTTACATCTGCAAAATCAGGTATAGGTATTGAAGATCTATTAGAAGCTATCGTTAAATTTATCCCTGCTCCTGCAAACAGTGAGGATGGACCATTGAAAGCTCTTATCTTCGATTCACATTTCGACGACTATAGAGGTGTTATTACCTATGTAAGAGTTGTAGACGGAAGTATTAAAAAAGGCGACAAGGTCAAAATATTCTCTACTGATCATCAATTTGATGTACAGGAATGTGGAATATTCTCCCCTGGAATGAACCCTACCAATATATTGACTGCAGGATCGGTAGGATATATTATTACAGGTACAAAATCTATCCATGATTCACAGGTAGGAGATACTGTTACCAGTGTCACTAATCCGTGTGAACAACCCTTAGAAGGTTATAGAAAAGCTCAGTCAATGGTATTTGCCGGATTGTATCCAATATCTACCGACGACTATGAAGATATGAGAGATGCCATTGAAAAATTACAATTGAATGACGCTTCCCTTACTTTCGAACCTGAAACATCATTGGCATTAGGATTTGGATTTAGATGTGGATTCTTGGGCCTTCTACATATGGAGATCATTGTAGAAAGACTTAGAAGAGAGTACAATCTCGACCTTATATCTACTTCACCATCGGTTGAATATAGGATCCATAGGGAAAACGAACCGATGTATACTATAGACAATCCAGAAGATTTCCCTCTCGGTGGACAGGGAAAAGTAATAGTAGAAGAACCATATATCAAAGGTAATATAATAGTTCCAAAAGACTATGTCGGCGGGGTTATGGAATTATGCCAGCTAAAAAGAGGAACATATGTCAGCATGAACTATATTGATGATACTCGTGCTATGATCACATATGAACTGCCCCTTGCAGAGATAGTATTAGATTTTTATGACAAATTAAAATCTAGAACTAAGGGATATGCTTCGTTTGAATACGAGATGATAGGATATAGACCTGGAGACCTGGTAAAAGTTAACATCTTAGTATCTGGTGAACCTGTAGATGCATTCTCATTTATCGCACATACAGACCATGCCACGGCTAGAGGTAGGATAATCGTAGAAAAATTAAAAGAAATCATACCAAGACAGCAATTTGAAATCCCTATTCAGGCTGCATTGGGAGCCAAAATAATAGCTAGAGAAACTATCAGGGCATTTAGAAAGAACGTTACAGCTAAATGTTATGGTGGAGATATATCTAGAAAGAAAAAATTATTAGAAAAACAAAAAGCTGGTAAAAAGAGAATGAAACAAATCGGTAATGTAGAGATACCACAAGAAGCATTTATCTCAGTTTTAAAATTAAGTGACTAAATATAAAATTATGACCAGCCGACATCTGTCGGCTGGTTTTTTTGAAACCTAGATTGTCAAATTTTTACCTTAAAATATTTTCTTGTCGAGTTTGAAATTTTCACCAAAATCAACATAACAGGCACTTCTACTAAAAGTCCTACTACAGTTGCTAAAGTTACTCCTGAGTCAATACCAAATAATGATATAGCTACCGCCACCGCCAGCTCAAAGAAATTACTGGCTCCAATCATCGCACCTGGAGAAGCAATCTCATGGGGCATACCCCACTTTTTAGCCCATAGATATGCTATAATAAATATTAGGAATGTCTGGATAGTCAGAGGCACTGCTATAAGAGCTAT
>DAOUPY010000433.1 GCA_030625925.1 Fusobacteriaceae bacterium
TTAAAAAGAAGGAGTTCGATTGTTTTATACAATCAAACTCCACTCTATTTTTTATTATCTAGATACAACATTACGTTGCTTTTTTATTACTCCTTAAAAGTCTGCACTCTTAGGAGTTCTAGGGAAAGAAATTACGTCTCTGATGTTTGTCATTCCTGTAACGTACATTAATATTCTTTCAAAACCTAATCCATACCCTGAATGAGGGAATGAACCATATTTTCTAAGATCTGTATAGAACTTATAGTCTTCCTTAGGAAGGTTGATTTCATCCATTCTTCTCTCTAACTCTTCTAAATTATCCTCTCTTTGAGACCCACCTATAATTTCTCCGATTCCAGGAGCTAATAGATCCATAGCTCTTACTGTTTTTCCATCTTCGTTAAGCTTCATATAGAACGCTTTGATATCCTTTGGATAGTCTGTTACGAAAACTGGTTTTTTGAAGTGCTCTTCTGCTAAGAATCTTTCATGTTCCGATTGTAAGTCAATTCCCCACTCTACCTTAAATTCAAACTTTTTATTTGAATTCAATAGGATATCCACTGCCTCAGTGTAGGTAACTCTAGCAAAATCACTTGCTAAAACATTATTTAATTTATCAAATAATCCTTTTTCTACAAATTTATTGAAAAATTCCATCTCTTCAGGAGCTTTTTCCATAACATATTTAATGATATATTTTACCATCTCTTCAGCTAAATCCATATTAGCTTCCAAGGCTGCGAAAGCAATCTCAGGCTCTATCATCCAAAATTCAGATGCATGTCTAGTTGTATTTGAGTATTCTGCTCTAAATGTAGGACCAAATGTGTATACATTTCTAAATGCAGCACAATAAGTTTCTACATTTAATTGCCCGCTTACAGTCAGGTTAGTTTCCTTTGCAAAAAAGTCCTCTTTATAGTCGATATCTCCCTTTTCTGTTTGAGGAATATTGTCTAAATCTAAAGTAGTTACTCTAAACATCTCTCCTGCACCCTCAGCGTCACTTCCAGTTATGATTGGAGTGTGTACATATACAAACTCTTGATCTTGAAAAAATTTGTGGATAGCATATGCAACTAACGATCTCACTCTAAATACTGCTGAAAAAGCATTAGTTCTAGGTCTTAGATGTGCTATTGATCTTAAATATTCAAAAGTATGTCTCTTGTTTTGTAGTGGATAGTCCAGGTCAGCTTTTTGGAAAACTTCTACAGAAGTTGCTTTGATCTCATAGCTCTGCCCCTTTCCTTCTGATTTTACAAAAGTTCCAGTTACATACATAGATGTAGCTATTGATACTCTGCTTATTTCATCAAAGTTATCTAAACCATCCTCAAATACCACTTGTAGTCCAGTAAAAAATGAACCGTCATTTATTTCTATAAATCCAAAACTTTTTTGACTCCTAATCTTTCTTACCCAACCAGAAATTTGTACTTCTTGATCTAAGTATTGTTCTCCATTTCTGATCAGTTCTTTAACTGTTACTTTTTTCATAAAATCCTCCCTAACTTAATTTAGTTGTTTTTTTATTTAATTTTACTTCTTTTCCATTTTCGTCTACAACTTTGATTTGGCCTAAATGTCCCTTGACCTGGGATTTAAACTGCTCCAAGTATAAAGTTCTATATTTTTGTCTTTCTATTGTTTCTTCGTCTGTCAACGTTCTCTTCTTAGCCAGGGCTGAATAATAATTCACCTTAGCTATAATATCTTTCATTTCCATATATAATCCTCCTATCTAATTCTTTCTTTTTATAGTTTTACCCTCATCTTCTTATGTTGCTCCCACGGGGTGACGAATATTATAAATCACTTTTTATCTATAAGAGATTTATAAATGTCAGGGAGTAACAAAGCCAGAATAAGTAAGTTTCTTTCCCCCGATTGACGAGTACGAAAAAATTATATTTAGTAAACATGATTTTTACGATGTCAAGGGGGAAAGTGCCTGAAAGGCGAGAGAGGGTAAAACAAAAAACTTCCCACTACTAATAGTGAGAAGTCAAAATTCATACAAACCCTAAAAAAATAAAGTAAGTACGGAGACACACACAAGCAGTTCCTCGATACCCTTTGACGTTACGTGCCAAATACGTCTAAGCCTACTGAGATTTTTTTTACAAAAAATCCTTTGGGTTAGCAGCTCCAAGGTGTTCTTCCCAACTAATTCCACTACTAGTCTCTCACCGTCACTAGCTCGCTTTAGTATCTATTAGAAGTTACTCTCCTCATCTTCGCTTTTATAATTAAAAATATTATACTAT
>DAOUPY010000129.1 GCA_030625925.1 Fusobacteriaceae bacterium
ATCTTCTACCCTGCCCCTGCATATCTATTCAATGATCAAGTTTGGGGTTTCACCGATTATAAATGCACTTTCAGTGATATTAATTGCAGGAACAATAGCACTGGCTATGTCGACTAAAAAGATACAAAAATATATGGTATAAAACACTTTCCTTCTTATTGCTTTCTCGTCAATTGAGAAATCATAAAAAGGAGAGAATACAAAAAGGAGTGAGAAGATGAAAAAAAGCGTTATATTTATTTTAATGATATTAGCCTTAGTAGGTTGCGGAAAAGAGGACCAGAAAAATGAATTATACTTATTCAATTGGTCAGACTATGTTCCAGATGAGGTAATTACCGATTTTGAAAACGAAACAGGTATAAAAGTTATAACTGATTATTATTCTTCCAATGAAGAGATGTATGCAAAGATAAAGGCTGGAGGAGATGGCTATGATATAACTGTTCCATCTACTGACTATGCCGAAATTATGATGAAGCAAGGGATGTTAGAAAAAATAGATAAGTCTAAAATTTCTAATTTAAAGGAATTGGATGAAAGTATTGCACAAAAGATTAGTTTTGATACAAATCATGACTACATCATCCCATATTCTGTAGGAGCAACAGGAATTGCTGTAAATGCAAAATATGTAAAGAATTTTGAAAGATCATTTGATATATATAACAGGGAAGACCTAAAAGGAAAAATGACTCTTTTAGATGATATGAGAGAAGTTATGTCCAGTGCATTAATCATCGCAGGACATTCACCAGAATCTTCTAACCCGCAAGACTTGGAAGATGCTCAGCAGATCATCTTAGGATGGAAAAAAAATATCTTAAAATTTGATAGTGAGAGTTTTGGAAAAGGATTCACAAATGGAGAGTATTTGGTGGTACATGGTTACTATGAAAATATAGTTGCTCATATGACTTATGAACAGGCTGAAAATATGGTATTCTTTATTCCTGAAAAGGGAGCTCAGATGTATATAGATAGTATGGTTATATTAAAGGGCGCTAAAAACATTGAAAATGCTCATAAATTTATAGATTATATTTACAGACCAGAAGTATATGTGAAAATTATAGATTATTTAGAAACTCCTTCTATAAATATAGGGGCGAGTAAGCTCAGAAAAACTGTACCAGTTTATGAAATAGAGGACCTAAAGGGGGCTTACCTTATGAAAGATTTAGGAGAAGCATTAGAACCTCAAAGTGAAGTTTGGAATGAAATTTTGACTCAATAAATAAAATAAAAAAAATCGTAGATAACGAAAGTTGTCTATGATTTTTTTTTATTCCTTATAAAAAATAAATTGACAAAGTTTTATTTTTTATATACAATATTATGTAAAAAGTTTAGTAATACTGTTTTTTAAAACGCGTTATATAAAACATAACAGGGAAAAAAATAAGAATTCTAAACTCTGATTATCTAAGGAAAAAAATAAAAAATTGCTCTTACAAATTTTTGGCAGAACAATATTTTTTTAAAATAAAAGTTTAGTATTGGTAAACTTTGAATACAGGAGGGCTCATGCAAAAAAAGACACCACTCTTTGACGCATTAAAAAACTATCATAAAACAGAGGTAGTATCTTTTGATGTTCCGGGACATAAAAAAAGGTTTCAAAATGAATTTTCGGATTATATAGGTCATAAAATAATAGAATTAGATACCAATTCCATGAAGGAGCTGGACATATTAAATAACCCAACTGGAGTAATAAGGGAAGCTCATCAATTGATGGCTGATGCTTATAATGCAGATGAAGCTTTTTTTCTGGTCAATGGAACAACTTCTGGGATACAGACCATGGTTATGAGTGCCTGCAACCCTGGAGACAAAATAATTCTGCCTAGGAATGTACATAAAAGTGCTATCAATGCATTGATTTTAAGTGGAGCTACTCCAGTCTATATCGAGCCTGAAGTAGATGAAGTTTTAGGAATAAGTTTAGGAGTAAGTATAGAAAAAATAAAAGAAGCTGTGACTAAAGATCCAGATATTAGGGCTGTATTTATCATCAATCCGACATACTATGGGGCTGTATCTGATCTAGAGGAAATTATAAAGTATTGTCACAAAAAAAGAATAATTGTCTTGGTGGATGAAGCTCACGGAGCACACTTTCCATTCCATGATAAATTTCCTAAAAATGCCATGGCTTTGGGGGCAGATATGTCTGCTGTGAGTATCCATAAAACAGGGGGATCTCTGACTCAAAGTTCAGTACTTCTATTAAACCGTGGTTTAATAGAACAAGAGAGAGTAAAAAATATGTTAAATTTAACCCAGACAACCAGTGCTTCTTATCTTTTGATGACAAGCTTAGACGTAGCCAGAAAAACTCTAGCCACAGAAGGGAAGGAGATCTTCACGAATCTTTTGGGGATGATATCTAGATTTAGAGAGGAATTAAATTCTATCCCTGGAGTAAGATGCTTTAAATCGGTATTATCTGATAAAATATATGATTTTGATGAGACTAAGATAGGAATAAATCTCCATGGTTTGGGTCTTACCGGATTTGAAGGGTATGATATCTTGAGGGAAAAATATAATATACAGATGGAATTAGCTGACAGCCATAATATACTTGGGATAGCCAGTATAGGAGATATTTGGGAAGATTATCAAAAACTTATAGATGCATTAAAAGAGATGGCACGAGATCATAAAGGGGACAATCAGCTGATTGACTTTAATGAACTAGAGAGTCCGGAATTAGTAGTATCTCCTAGAGATGCTTTTTATTCAGAGACCGAGAGTATTCCACTGGAGAAAGCTATAGGAAAAGTAAGCGGGGAGTCTATCATGGTATATCCTCCAGGGATTCCACTGCTGATCCAAGGGGAAAGAATCTCAAAAGATCTGGTAGATTATATATATTTTTTAAAGGGGCAAAAAGCTGTTATAACTGGGATGAATGATAAAACATTGAATAATATAAGTATTTTAAAAGGAGAAATAAAATAATGACATTAGAAACTTTAGGAAGACATATTTTGATAGAATTTTATAATTGTAATGAGGAAATATTGGCCAGCCCGGAACTTATTGAAAAACATATGAATAAGGCGGCAAAAATAGCTAATGCTACTATAGTTAATTCGGTATTTCATCACTTTAACCCATATGGAGTATCTGGAGCGGTTATTATATCAGAATCTCACTTGGCTATCCATACTTGGCCAGAGTATGGGTATGCTGCAGTAGATGTATTTACATGCGGAGATAAGATAAATCCATGGACAGCCTTCGATTTTTTAGAGAGTGCATTTAAGGCAGACAGAAGTGAATCTATGGAGATCCCTAGAGGGATGGTAGAAAAAATTAGAAAGTTTCATCCTGAAGAATTGGGTAAGGTAACTTTCAAGCCGGAAGATGATCAAGAAACACTTAATTATTAAAAAAACAGGAGGGAATTATGTTAGATTTATGGTATACAGAAAATTGGACAGAAAATACAAAATTTTCCATTAAGGTAAAAAAACATCTTCACAGTGAGATGAGTAAATTTCAAAAAATAGATTTCTTTGACTCGGAAGAATATGGTAGATTCTTTACTTTAGACGGCCTTATGATGGTTACAGAAAAAGATGAATTTATCTATCACGATATGATTACCCATGTAGCCATGGCAACTAATCCAAAGATCAAGAAAGTATTGGTTATTGGTGCTGGTGACGGTGGAACTGTAAGGGAACTTACCAGGTATAAAAATATAGAAAAAATAGATATGGTGGAAATAGATGAGAGGGTAGTAAGATTATCTCAAGAATTTTTACCTGTAACAGCTGAAAAACTAGATGATCCTAGAGTAAGCATGTATTTTGAAGATGGGTTAAAATTTGTGGAAGGTGCAGAAAAAGGGAAATATGATCTAATTTTAGTAGATTCTACCGACCCAGTATCTGTAGGAGAGGGGTTATTTACAACAGAATTTTATAATAATTGTTTCAGAGTGTTAGGAGAGGAAGGAATCTTAATAAATCAGCATGAATCTCCATATTTTGAAAAGTTTTCTAAAGAGATGCAAAAAGCTCACACTAAGATATTGGATACTTTTCCAATAGCTAAAGTATATCAATTTCATCAGCCAACTTACCCTTCTGGGCACTGGTTGTTTGGGTTTGCATCTAAAAAATATGACCCTATAAAGGATCATAACCCAGAAGAATGGGAAAAATTAAATATAAAGACTAGGTATTATAACTCAGAACTGCACAGGGGATGTTTTGCACTACCAAATTATGTTAAGGAGATGTTAAAAGGTGAGAAATAAGAATATTTCTACTTTTATTGGATTTGATAATGAATATCATGAATCCAAAATAGTAGTCTTTGGTGCTCCCTTTGACGGGACCACATCTTTTAGACCTGGGACTAGATTTGCTCCAGAAGTAATGAGGAGAGAATCTTACGGATTAGAGACTTACAGCCCTTATTTAGATAAAGATTTGAATGATTATAAAGTTTTTGACGGGGGAGATTTAGAGTTTTCATTTGGAAATCCAAAGAGCACTCTAGATAGTATATATAAATATACGAAAAAAGTATTAAAAGATGATAAAATTCCTTTTATGGTAGGAGGGGAACATTTAGTTTCTTACGGTACAATAAAAGCTGTCCATGAAAAATATCCTGATCTTCATCTTATTCATCTGGATGCACACGCAGACTTGAGGGATGATTATATGGGGGAAAAATTTTCCCATGCTTCAGTGATTAGACGTTGCTGGGATTTTTTAGGAGATGGAAGGATCTATCAATTTGGCATTAGATCTGGAAATGTGGAAGAGTTTTCATGGGCAAAGAATCATACCTATATGGAAAAATTTGGTATAGATACCTTGGCTGACATAATAGAAAAATTAAAAGATGTACCAGTGTATATAACTATTGATTTGGATATTTTAGATCCCTCTATCTTTTCAGGGACTGGGACACCAGAACCAGGAGGACTTACGTTCACTGAGATCGTAAAGGGTATAAAAGAATTTGAAAAATTAAATGTTGTAGGAGGAGATATAGTAGAACTTTCTCCTAATTACGATACCAGTGGAGCTTCTACAGCAACAGCTTGTAAAGTTTTACGGGAAGTAATCCTGACTATGGTATAAAAAAAGTCGCAGACGGCTAAACTTGTCTGCGACTTTTTTAAATCTGGATATAACGTCTCATTGCTTTTTTATATCTTTTGTTCTAATTGTTTAATCTTTAAAAATATTTAACCCATAGATAGATGTTAGCCACAACTAAGGTCTGAACAGCTATGATGATTCCAAATTTCATAAACTTACCAAAGGTTATCTTACACCCTGCCTTATTAGCTGAATTTATAGCCACTACATTGGTCGCCGATGCCAGGATGGTAATATTCCCTCCCAATAACGATCCCATAGACAGTGCCCACCAAAGTGACATGGTATCTCCATTTAGAAAGGTAGGTGTCATATGGTGGATGATCTTAGAAACCATGGCCGCATTGGCTACATTTCCTATAACAGATGTAAAAATAGCA
>DAOUPY010000401.1 GCA_030625925.1 Fusobacteriaceae bacterium
TATAGCTACATTTACCAATGCAAAGGGCATCCCTTTGGGATTCATAACAAGTGCTTTTAATATACTTGATAATCCCCCGGTTGCCATTCCATAGAAAGGTCCAAGCACTACTGCTGATAATATTGTTCCCACTGTATCTAAAAATAGCAGCGGTATTCTTATTGTATGTGATATCATCCCCCCTATAATATTGATCACAATACACATTGAACAAAATGTAAGTTTTAACATTTTTGCGTTTCTCATTGTCTTCCTCCTGTTATTAAAATTAAATATATTATAAATAAATAAAACATTGTATAATCTAATTTATTTAAGTTCCATTTTATCTTCCTGACTTTTTTTCTATAGCCTTTAGTCTCCATTGCAATGGCTAAATTATATGCTCTTTCCAGTGACAGTAAGAATACCGGCAAAAAATATCCCATAATATTTTTTATCCTCTCTTTCCACTTCATATCTCCTACATAGATCCCTCGGCATATTTTAGCCTTTTTCACCCTTTGATATTCTTTTATAAATATAGGCAAAAATCTTAAACTAATAGTAAACATAAGTGAAATTTCATATGCAGGGATCACTTTTTTAAAAGGAATTAATGTTTCGATAGCATTTGCCATCTCGGTCACCTTACTTGTCATTACAAAACAGCTGATTGCAACTGTTGAAAACATAAGTATTGATGATGTTCTTAAAATTTCAAAATTACTTTTATTTAATACAAATTTATACATAATAGCGATTGATATTAAAGCAGGTAAAATAGATTTAACAAAGAAAAATATTTTTTTAAATTTTATTTTAGAAGCTGTTAAAAGAAATATTAAAACTGCACAACTTATAAAAAGTGTTATTATGTTGTTTATTAATCCTAAAGATAAAATATAGATAAAGGTATATATTATTTTAGTTTTTACATCTATTTTATGTATGATCGATTCCTTCTGGCTATATAGTTTATTCAGCATAATTTTTCCAGCAGAAACTTCTCCACTTCCTCCCCTTTTAAATTTATTCCTTTTTCTGCTAGTCCATCTAATAACCTTCTCTCAAATGGAATATCCAATCGGCACCTGTTTAACAATATTTTTTCCTTGAATACATCTTTTCCGTCATACACGACCTCGCCATCTTTTATCACCAAAGTTTTTGTAGCATAGTTCATAACTTCTTCCATTATATGGGTTGTTTGAATTATCGTCAGACCTTCTTTATTTAACTTCCATAAAAACTCCATCAATTCTGCACTGCTTCTACCGTCCAACCCTATAGTAGGTTCGTCTAGTAGGAGTATCTTTGGATTTTTTAGAAGAGCTATTGTTATGGCTAATTTTCTCTTCTCTCCGCCACTGAGTTCAAAGGGGGATTTTCCCTTTATTTCATCATAATCAAGTGACAATAGATTCAAAATTTCAACAGCCTTTCTTAAATCTCCGCTGATTTTAATCTCTTTTTCAACTGTTGTTTCAAAAAATTGTGCTTCACATCTTTGAAATACATAGGAAATATTTTTTTGAATTGATCTTTTATTTTTCTTATTGAATAATTCCTTTCCAAAAATCTCAACCCCGTTTCCAGGCAATAGACCCATCAATATTTCTAATATAGTAGTCTTCCCGCTTCCTGTTTCTCCTATAAAAAAACAATATTCCCCTGTATTAATTTTAAAATTCACATTTTTTAATATTTTTTTCTTGTTTTCACCTTCATAGGAAAGGTCTTCTACAAAAATTGACATATCTCATCCACCACACTTTGACTGTTTTCCAGCTTAAAATTTTTATCACTTTTATTTAATTTCATCAATAATCTCAAATGAAATGGTACCATCAGATTATATTTTGAAAGATCTCCCTCTAAAAATTTATACGGTGTCTCCTCCATTATTTTTTCTCCATTATCTAATAGTAAACACTTAGAAGCATAAGTTATCTCCTCCAAATAATGGGTGATATAGATAATGGTTACTCCACTTTCATTTAATCCCTTAAGCAGAATCAATAATTCCTTCCTGCTCCTTGGATCTAACATACTGCTGGCTTCATCCAAAACTAAAACTTCAGGTTTTAACAGTAGAGCCGAAGCCAATGCAAGTTTTTGTTTCTGCCCCCCTGAAAGATTATCTATCGGCTCATGTTTTTTCTCTGTTAAATTCACTCTACTCAGTGCATTATCTACCTTTTGTTCAATATTTATTTCATCATAATTTTCCAGTATAAAAGTCATTTCTTCCAATACCGTCGTCCCTACAAACTGATCTTCCGGATTTTGAAATATAACTCCTAAATTTTTTCTTATCTCCCATATATCATCTGTACTGGTGTCCAATCCATCTATTGCGATTTTGCCCTTAGCTGGAATATCTATTCCTGTTATTAATTTTGCTAATGTGGACTTTCCGCTTCCATTTTTTCCAAGCACCATGAGAAATTCACCTTTTTTTATAGAAAAACTAAAATCCTTAAATATTATTTTTTCTTCATAACC
>DAOUPY010000558.1 GCA_030625925.1 Fusobacteriaceae bacterium
AAAAGAATTGATAGATGAATTAGGGGGAAAAGTAATAGTTCTTGGGACACCGGCAGAGGAAACTGACGGAGCCAAGGTAGATATGGCAAAAGCAGGGGTCTTTGAAGATATAGATATAGTTATGTCGGCGCACCCTACAGGAAAATCTCATGTGGAGAGTGGAAGTTCCCAGGCTATGGAAGCTATAAGGTTTAAATATTTTGGTAAGACGGCTCATGCGGCGGGTTCTCCTTATTTGGGAATAAATGCTCTGGATGGAGTTATAACTCTTTTTAACGGGATAAATGCCATGAGGCAACAAATTTGTGAAACCGACAGGATCCACGGAATAATTAAAAATGGAGGAGAAGCTGCCAATATAATTCCAGATTTTTGTTCGGCAGATTTTTATATAAGGAGCAGTAGCGATAAAGAATTAAAAATCTTGTCGGAAAGGGTAAAAAAATGTGCCCAAGGAGCAGCCCTTGCTACAGGAACTAGGCTGGAGATGGAAAATTATGAATATAGTTTTAAAGATCTTATAACCAATAAAAAATTATCTGAAACTTATATAAAAAATTTGAAGCTTTTAGGTGGGAAAGAGATTAAAAAAGGAGGAAAAGCAGGTTCTACAGATATGGGGGATGTCAGTTATTATTGCCCGGTCATTCATCCTTATTTTCCTATAAGTGAAAGGAAATTAATAGGTCACAGTGTAGAATTTGCACAGGCTAGTGTAACTGAAAAAGCTCATGAAGGGATGAAAGAAGCTATCTTATCTATGGTGATGACTGCAGTGGACATAATAGTGGATAAAGAGTTATTAAAAGAAATTAAAGAAGAATTTATATTAACTCATAAAAAAATAAAGGGAGATGAAAAATTATGAAAAAATTAATGAATTTAATCGGAATTTTAATGATGGTTGTATTGGTTGGATGTGGAAAAGAAGAGGTGCAGACTAAAAAACTATACATAGGAACAAATGCAGAATATAAGCCATATGAGTACCTTGAAAATGAAAAATTAGTAGGATTTGATATCGAGTTTATGGAGGAATTAGCCAAAAATTTAGGATATGAAATAGAGTGGAAAAATATGAGTTTTGATGGTCTTATACCCGCCCTTCAAACGAAGAAAATAGATATGATAATAGCTGGTATGACTCCTACAGAGGAGAGAAAAAAAGCTATAGATTTTACAGATATTTATTATAGTTCTGCTCAAGCTGTTTTGGTAAATAAGGATACTCATGGAGTTAAGTCTTTAGATGATTTAAAAGGGAAAACAGT
>DAOUPY010000121.1 GCA_030625925.1 Fusobacteriaceae bacterium
AGACGTCACCGATGAATTTCAAGTGGGAGCCGGGAAAGCTTTAGAAAAAGCATTGAAACATAAGATAAAACTTGCCCTTTTAAAAGGAAAAAGCCCGTCTTGTGGAATAGATACTATATATGATGGGACTTTTATGAAAAATATAGTTTCTGGGAATGGAATAACAGTGGAGAAACTCCTGCGAGAGGGAATAGACATAATCGAGGTGAACAAGGATGAACAATAAGTTTAATGAGATATTAGAAGTTATAAAAAAAAGCAATAGGATATTGATTACAGGACATACCAGCCCCGACGGAGATGCCATAGGAAGTGGTTTGGCTCTACTTTTAGCCTTAAATAAATTAAATGAAACTTTGAAAAAAGAATTTGAAGACAGGGGTGAGATCTACTTAGATAAAACTTTAAGATTTATCTTGGAAGATAAAGTTCCTGAAAACTTAAAGTTTTTGAGCCACTCTATCTTGATAGAGGAATTAGAAAATTATGATTCAAAATATGAGTTTGATCTTATGATCTGTCTTGACAGCGGTAATTTTGATAGGATTGGAAGGGTGGGAGAATTAAAGGGAGAAGATACTAAAGTTATAAATATCGATCACCATATCAGCAATGACAGGTTTGGAGATTATAACTATGTAGGAGATATTTCATCTACTTCAGAAATTTTGTTTGATTTTTTCAAAGAAGCAGAGATAGAACTAGATAACGGCATAGCAGAATCTCTTTATACAGGTATAGTTAATGATACTGGTAACTTTAAACATTCAAATACCACTAAAAAAGTCTTTAAAACAGCTTCTGAACTATTAGAATATGGGGTAGAACCAGACGAAGTTATAAAAAGGTTTTTTAATACAAAATCTATGGAAAAATTAAAATTGACAGGCCGGGTTCTATCTGAGTTTAAATTTGTAGATAGCCAAAAGTTGGTGTACTATTATATTAGTGAAGCAGAACTTGCTGAATTAGGAGCTGGGAAAGACGATACCGGTGGTTTGGGAGAACTGCTTCTTTCCTATGAAGATGCAAGCCTATCCCTCTTTCTTAGAGAGGATAAGGGACACATCAAAGGAAGTTTCAGATCTAAATATGATGTAGATGTAAATGCCTTAGCTGGTCTTTTTGGCGGCGGTGGTCATATTAAGGCTGCTGGATTTAAAACAGATAAGACTTCCGATGAAATATTGGATATAATAATTAAAAATATGAGCTTAGGAGGCGAATAATGAAGAAAAAACTATTAATAGCTGCCTTGTTAACATTAACACTGGGTGCTTGTTCAAACAACAAAGGTGTATCTAATGTAAGAAAAGATAATAAAATTCAAAGTATGAGGGAATATGATTCTGTACAAGGGGTAGTATCTCCTAAAAGAAAAGTTGTCATAGCTGAATTTAAAAATCAAACTAGATTCGGCAGCAGAAGATTGGGAAATAATTTAACTGATGTTATTACTACAGAGCTGGTAAAGAGTAACAGATTTATTGTTTTAGAGCGAGAAGATCTAGCCAAAGTAATGCAGGAGATAAATTTTTCTAATACTATGGGACAGGGGCAGCTGGCATCTGAGAGAAAATTTCAAGATGCAGACTATGTTATCACTGGTGCAATCACTAAATATTCTGTAAATACCACTGGGAATAAAGGTATAATCTCCAGCAGTAAAACTCAAAGAGCCGAGATCTCATTTGATATGAAGATGATAAATGTAAGAACTGGGGAAGTAGTCTTATCTGACCAAGGTGAGGGTGTCTCAGACGTCGAATACGGTACTACTCTAGGAGTAGGTAATACAGGCGGGTACGATGAAGGACTAGAGCAAGAAGCCTTTAGAGCAGCAGCCATAGATGTTATGGATAATATCATAGAAACGGTGGATAGAACACCTTGGATGGCAAATGTAGCCAAAATATCTGGGAATAAAATTTATATCAATGCAGGTCAAAAAAGTAATATAGAAATAGGGACAAAATTAGGTGTCTATAAGCAGGGAGAAAAGATCGAATTCAACGGTAAATTTTTAGGATTCGAAGAGAATAAAGTAGGAGAAGCAAAGGTCGTGGATTATTTAGGTGAAGATGCTGCTGTCTTAGAGTATAAAGGGGAAGCTTTTACTACTCCTGGCGTAGTAAAGTTGATGAAGTAATATGAAAAAGTATAAGTTATTTTTATTATTTATTCTTTTAATATTTATAGGTTGTACACCGAAACAAGATTTTGTATTAAAAGCTACCCCATCAAAACCACCAGCTAAACTGGCAATTTTGCCTGTCAATAACAATACAAATGATGTAGCTGGCGGCCTTATCTTTCGGGAGGTAGTTTATAATAATTTGGAAGAAGATAACGCTGGATATGATATCCAGGATATAAAAAAAACTGATAAACTCCTAAATGAAGCAGGAATAACAGATGGGGGGCAGTTAAAATTTTTGAGACCCATCGAGTTATCTGAGATCTTAGGGGTAGATGGTCTTTTGTATGTAGACTTGGATGAGTTAGATTTTCTGACCTATCCCTACTATCACACTCGTTCTGTCAAGGGAACGTTTTTACTGTATAATTTTGAAAAATTAATATGGGTAAAACCAATCAGGGTCGCTATAAAGTATTTTGGTATCAGCTCGGCACTGGATACTATAAGTGGAGCAGTCAATGGCGACTCCGATCAATTAAATGAGGGAATGACCCAGGCTGGAATAGATATAGCTGTACACCAGGGAATAAAATATGCTACTATTGCAGGTTTTGATCATGAATTAGCCCCAGAGATGGCCTTGGTGAGTAAAAAATTATCCAGTGTCATCCCCAGGGGAAGCCGATCCGATCCAGTTTATGTAAAACAAAGTGAAGACGAAATCAAATATCTTCGAGAAAAAATTAGTAATAAGGAATCTATAGTCAACGATGAGATGTATATAGAGGAAAAGGAAAAAATAGAGGTATTGGAGGAGATTATTCCAATATTAAATTAAAAAGGGAGTGACAATATGAGCGATATTATTTTTATAAAGCCTAAAAGTTTTGAAGATTCCAAAAGAATAGTAAATTATATTGTAGAAGACAAGATTTTACATATTAACTTAACTTCATCAGAAAAAAAAACGCATCAAAGAGTACTTGATTTTATAAGTGGTGCAGTCTATTTAAAGGATGCAAAATTATTGAATCCAGCGGAAAACATCTATCTTTCTATACCGAAAGAGACTTCATTTTCTTGGGGAGAAGAAGATGGCGAGAAAAAAAATGAGGTTAATATAGTAGACCTAAGATATGATGAGGAAGAAGAAATCAAACCTATTTTTTAAGGGCTTTTTAACAAGAAATAATATAAAATAAAAGATTTGTAATAAAAAATAGGTCTTTAACATGCTAGGCTCCTTTAAATTATTTTAAAAACATGATAAAATATATAGTATTTTTTAAAATAAAGAAATAGGGAGTAGTTTATGTATAAGAAAAACAAACCATATATTTTGGTATTTGGGGCATCAGTTGTAGACATATTTGGAATCTGTAATGATGGAGTAAAATATAGAGTGAAAGACTCTAATCCTGGTAAAGTAAGGATGGCCTTCGGTGGTGTCTCTAGAAATATTGCAGAAAATATGGCTAGAATAGGTCTTAATACCAAGTTTATTTCTATCTTGGGAGACGATGAAAAAGGTCGTGCTATGTTGGATCATTCAGAGTTGATAGGATATGATATGGAAGATTCTCTTATTTTAGAAGGGGGTCGAACACCAAGTTATTTAGCTATATTAGACCAATGTGGTGAGATGGTTTCAGCAGTAGCTGATATGGAAAGTATCAGTGCTATGAATACAGATTTTATTGATTCTAAATCTCATTTGATTGAAAATGCTGAATACACATTCTTAGATGCTGATGATCCCGAAAATTTAGAGTATCTCTTAAAAAAGTTTACAGGTAAAACTAAATTTATCTTAGATCCTGTATCTTCTGAGAAGGCTGATAAGATAAAGCATTTAATCGGTTATTTTCATACAATAAAACCGAATAAAAATGAAGCTGAAATTTTGGCTGGATTTTCTATAGATACAGATGAAGATCTAAAAAATGCCGGAGAATATTTTTTAAACTTAGGTGTAGAAAAAGTATTTATTAGTTTGGATGCTGAGGGAGTATACTATACCGATGGAATAGCCAGTGGAAAGGTCAAAGCATGTGATGTAGTCGTTAAAAATGTAACCGGTGCAGGAGATTCATTTGTGGCCGGGTTAGGATTTGGATATATGAACGATATGGATATGGAAGAAATTGTAAAGTTTTCTATGACGATGTCTATCATTACCATCTCCTATGAGGGGACTATCCATCCTGATATAGATCTTATAAAAATTGCTAAAACTATGAGAGAAATTTCATGGGAAGAAAAATTTATCTAAAAAATAGATAAGTTAAAGATCTGAAAAAAGAAAGAGGGTAACTCAAGTAGAAAATCTACTTATGAGCTGCCCTCTTTCTTTTTTTATCTAGGAAATTATCTGGATGCAACGTCACGTTGCTTTCTATAAATATCTGTCTATCTCTGCCTGTAATTTTTTCAATGCCTTAGCTCTATGACTGATTTCTTTCTTTATTTCTGGGATCTCAGCAAAAGTTTTACCATATTTTTCAATATAGAAATGAGGATCATATCCAAATCCATCTGTTCCTCCTGGTTTTTCTACTATAACTCCTTCTACTTCTCCCCTAAAACTATGGTATTCACCATTTGGTTTTGCAAGAGTTATAACACATACAAATTTTGCACCTTTATTCTCTTTTTCTTTTAATTCTTGAATCAATTTAATATTGTTTGTTTCATCGGTAGCATTTTCACCTGAATATCTAGCTGAATATATTCCAGGAGCTCCTCCTAGAGCCTCTACGCAAAGTCCACTGTCAACTGCGATAACTGGCATACCTACAGATTTGGCGATCTCTAAGGCTTTCTTTTGGCTATTTTCTTCAAAGGTATCTCTGTCTTCGACCACATCTGGAATTGTATACCCGTCATTTATGGAAAGGATCTCATATCCCTGTAAGATCTCAGATATCTCCTTTATTTTTTTCTTGTTTCCCGTAGCTAAAAATAATTTTTTCATTTTTTTTCTCCTCTATTTATATTTTAGTCTTCTCTATTGAATTTAATATCTTAATCTAGATTTCAAAGTTAGAGTCAAAAGCAACTCCCCCTGTTTCCCCCTCTTCAAACTCAAGAGGGGGACTATAGTTAATGTTTTTCTTCTCCACCATTTTATCCCCCTTTTTCTCTTCAAAAATAATTTCAACTTTTACCTATATCTTGGTTTCCCTTTTCTTCTCAAAGGGAAACCATAAAAAGGAAGAGTTCGTTTGTTTTTTCTTAATTATACCACACCTCAAATTCATGCATAAAAAAATCTCCTACAAATTAATGCAGGAGATTCAATTTTTTCTTTTCTTCTATAACTCCACCTCTCTCTCTTGATTTAGGAGAGAGAACCAAAGAGTGAGGTCGTTTTCAACTTTTTTTTCAGGAAGGAAGGGTTCTACGCCTTCTCTATTGCTTCATTTTGCATCACAAATAGCTCTTTGATCCCTTTTTCAGCTAGGTCCAATAG
>DAOUPY010000020.1 GCA_030625925.1 Fusobacteriaceae bacterium
ATTTGACAGTTTTAAATTTTTATATAAATCGAATTAATAAAATATACCGCTGGAAAGATATCTTTCTCCTGTATCCATAATGAGAGTTAAGATTTTTTTACCTTTATTTTCAGGACGTTTAGCCAGGTTTAAGGCAGTAGCTAAGTTTGCCCCGGAAGAGATTCCACCTAGAACTCCCTCCTCCTTAGCTAACCTGTTGGTGATCTCTTGAGCTTCTTCATAGGAGATAGTAGCTATCTCATCCATAACAGACGGGTCAAATGTAGAAGGAATAAATCCGGCACTCATACCCATCCCCTGGATATCGTGGGGACCACTAACTCCTGTAGAGATGAATGGAGCTCTCATCGGTTCCACAGCAACAGTATAAATATCCTTATTTTTTTCTTTTAAATATTTTGCGACCCCTGAAAAACTTCCGCCAGTTCCTGTCCCGCAAACAAAGATGTCTAATTCATCTTTAAAAGTTTCCCAGATCTCAGTTCCGGTAAAATCGTAGTGTGCCATAGGGTTAGCCGGGTTTGAAAATTGATCAGGAGCAAAACTATTAGGATGCTGCTTCATTAATTCATCGAGTTTACATAGGCAGCCTTTCATCCCTTGAGATCCGTCAGTTAAAACTAATTCAGCACCATAGGCGTTTAAAAGCTGTCTTCTCTCTACACTTACGCAGTCAGGCATTACAATGATTAATTTATATCCTTTTACGGCACAGACCATAGCGAGGCCGATTCCTGTATTTCCACTAGTTGATTCGATAATTGTATCGCCTTTTTTTAATTGTCCATTTTTTTCAGCGACTTCTATCATGTTTAGAGCTACTCTGTCTTTTACAGAACCAGCAGGGTTAAAAGATTCTAATTTTATATAGATATCTGCATGGGTATCGTTGATATTATTTATTTTTAAAATTGGAGTTCTTCCAACAGTTTCTAAGATATTATTTAATATTTTCATTTTTATCCACCTCTATAATAGTATTTGTTAATTCCAACAACAGTATATCATCTATAGATAGAACATTGAAGTATCAAAAATAAATATTTTTTGTTCTATGAATATATTGAAAAATATTGAAAATAAAGGTATTATATAATTATAAATGTTCATAAAAATGGAATTAGTTATTGAAAATAAAAAAATTAAAACCTTTGTCACGAATAGCATAAATAAAAATTGAATTTTTGACACGGATATCACAGATTAAAATGGATTAACACAGAAAAAACTTAATCACAAAGTAATCGTAAGGATTATAACCAAAGAACTATTAATTTATTCTATAAATATAGAACTTTGAGAATGAGAGAACACTAAGAAAAACTTTTATGTAACTCTTTTTCTTTTTTCTTAGTGCTGAAAAGAATTTTGAAATCTGTGAAAATTAGATTCTAAAATTGTTTAATCTGTGTCAAGTGTTTTGACTTTAATTAGGTTTTATTAGCGATATTGGCGGTTTCAAAAAAGGTATTAAATTATAATTAAGGACAATTTATTTATTGGTTTTTGCATAGGGGGCAAGGAATTATGAAAAAAATAAGAGTTACTATCCCAAAGTATATGGGAGACATATTAAAGTATGATGCTCTAGAATTTGGTCTAAGTAAAAATTATCTGTTAAATTATTTGGTAAAAAACTATAGTCTGTTAAAAGGGAAAGATATACCTGGATTTGAAGGTGAAAAGGAAATTATTCAATTTAATTTGAATAAAGAAAACGAGGACTTTTATACAGAAGTATATAATAGGAGTGAGTTTGAAACAGAAGCTTCCCTCATAAGAACTTTAATATATGGATATATTTCTCAATCTAAGGTAATAAGGGAGAGATTTATATTTGAAAAATTAATAGAAAAAATTCAAAGGGGTATTAAAAATAAAAAGAAGATAAAGATTAAGTTTGAAACAGCCGAAAAAATTGTGAGTCCATATAATGTTTTATATTCTAGTATGGAAGTAAGTAACTATTTGTTTTGTTATTCAGAGGAAGATGGAAATTATAAAAACTATAGATTATGTAATATTAAATATGTATACATATTAGATGAAAGCGGATACCCGGGGGAGGCAAAATATCTTAGGAGAGTAAGGGAAGACTTTGACCCGTTTTTATCCTATGGCCTGTCAGTGGTCATAAGATTAAGCGAAAATGGGAAGGAAAAATATAATAGGATAAAGACTAATCGACCTAAATTGATCGAAAAATTAGATGATCGATGGATAATAGAAGGGTCCGAGGAAAAAGTGAAGAGGTATTTCTCTTACTTTATGAGTGATGTAGAGATAATATCTCCTCTAAGCCTAAGGAAATGGTTTTCTACTGAAGCCAAGAAAATGATAGAAATGTATGAATATAAGTAATAAAGAGTTAGGGATTAATAGAAAAAAGAATTTTTTTTAGTCGCAGATTGCACAGATTGACGCAGATTAAAAAAGGATGTTTTTAAAAAAAATTAAAGAAGAGGTAGAGAATTAACACGATTTATCCCTTGCTGCAGAAGACTCATTAATATGAACTTTAGTTTTAATAATAGACATTATAAAATTTCTAAAGATAGCAGACTATGACTACAAAATTTAACTGCGGTTCACACTCTCTATTCGTGTTAATTAGCATAATTCGCGGTAAAAAAATAAGGTTCTAGTCTGTGTCAAAAAAGAGAGTCGAAAGACTCTCTTTTAATAAACTAATAATATTTATATGATTTTAAGAAAGCCCATTTTTCTCTTTAAACTATAGTTATGAATTTATTACATCTCTTTTTTTAATTGTTCTACCCAATTTTCAATTCTTGTAGAAGTCATGTCATCTTGATTATTTATATCTAATGCAAGTCCCATTAAATTATTATTTTTCAAGGCTCTACTATCACTAAAATTATAGCTGTCTCTAGAAGTGAATCCTATTATTTGACCGCCAGCCTCGGTAACAGCTTCACCGATGATACCTAAAGCATCACAAAAAGTATCTGCATATGCATCTTGGTCACCAGTTCCAAAGATTCCTACTTTTTTCCCTGCTAGATTCATTTTTTTTAAATTCTCTATTTCATCGTTCCATTCATCTTGAAGATCTCCGTATCCCCACGTAGAAGATCCTAATAAGATTAGATCAAAATTCTCTATATTTGTTAGACCTTGGGAGATGGGAACAGCCCCTACATTAAAAATTTCACCTAATTTTTCTGCTATTAAAGCTGTGTCACCCATTGTACTTCCATAATAAATTCCTACCTTCATCTTATCCTCCTTCTTATTTTTTTTACAAAAAGATTATGAAATTTAGTATATTCTTTGGAAAAACAAAGCTTTTCTAAAGATATTATAGTGTTGTATTTTGATTTTCAAACCTTTTGTATAATGGAATTATATACAAGGGTTTAAATTTTGTCAAGAGAAAAATAAATATAGTTTAACTAGGATATATAGATTCATTTAGAATTTTAGGAGGTATCAGCAAAAAATGTTATAATTTGTTATAAAATTATAGATAACGGAGGAATAAGATGAAATTTGGTAAAAATATGACAGTGGAGATAGTTAAGATAGAAAATGGAGTTAAGTTAAGGGTAGGAGGAGTAAAGAAAGGGATATCTATTACACCTACAGATTTTGGAATGGATCTGCATAGGAGAAAGATGGAAGGTGTCACGGTAGATCCCAGAGAAGAGATCGATGTAGTCCAAGGAATAAAAGATGAGATGACTACGGGAGAAGATGTTATTTTTGAATATTTACATGGAGATGAATTATCCGCTGTAGTCTTGGCTGGAACCATAGCAAAGAAACATATACCATATGAATTGAAAGCATTAGCTGTAGAGATAGGTGGGATAAGTGCAGTGGAGCAGAACAAGGAATATATAACTATAGCTATCCAAAAAATGTTAGGGACAAATGACTCTATAGGTGGAGCTGTGGAATGTATTCTTCCATATAACTTAGATTTAAATCCTATTAAAGGTGAGTTTTCATGGATCATCCATAATCTTATGAAAGAGGTAAGTGCCATTGAATTTGGCAATGGTGTAAAAGACAGCCGGTCAAATGCAAAGGAGTATCAATTAAGTAAGAATAAAATCTTGGTAACCTTTGGACCCCATATGAAAGATATGAATAAAATTCCATGTTTAGCAGGAGTTAGAGATGTAATAGTAGACTCTATTTTGGCCGTTGTGTTGTTATAGTGTTTTAAGAGCGAAAACAGGTCATCATATAAGGAAATAGAAAAACTATTATATATATAATGAATGCTTATCATTATTTGAGATGAAAAAAATGGGGCGTCAAATGTTACATTGTGTTGATTTATCAAATAAAACGAATTAAAAGCAAACAAAAGAGGGTTAGCTTAGAATTATATAAGAAAAATTAAGAACGACTAAATACCAAGTATATACTAGATAAATAATTAGTATATTTTGGTATTTTTATTTTGTATATTTCCATGTATTGTATTTTGTTTTGAAATTGATTAGAATGGTTACACAAAGAGAAAATAAAAACAAAAAACTAATAAATAATTTTTGGAGGTCAAAAATGGAAAATGGAAAAACTATAGTAATCGGAGTAATTGGATCGGACTGTCATGCAGTTGGAAACAAGATTATTGATCATGTATTAACACAACAAGGATTTAATGTAATCAACGTAGGTGTTATTTCACCACAAGAAGACTTTATAAATGCAGCAGTAGAAACAGACGCAGATGCAATCATCATCTCTTCATTATATGGTCATGGAGAATTAGACTGTCAAGGATTTAAAGCAAAATGTAATGAAGCTGGATTACAAGATGTAAAATTATATGTTGGTGGAAACATCGTAGTTGGAAAGCAAGAATGGAATGCAGTTGAAGCTAGATTTAAAGAGATGGGATTTGACAGAGTATACAAGCCAGGAACACCTATTGAAGTTACAGCAGAAGATATGAAAAAAGATTTAGGAATGGTTAAGTAATTAAAATTAAAAAAAATGATACACTATTAAAATTAGGAGTGGTAGAAATGAATGCCTACTTATTGATTGACTTTGGAAGTACCTATACTAAATTGACCGCAGTTGATATAGCGACTGAAGAGATACTGGCTACTGCTAAAGATGTAACTACAGTTGAAGATGACATAATGATAGGTTTTAAAAAAGCATATCAAAAACTTAAATTGTGGATAGAAGAAGAAAAAAAAATAAAATTTGATGATATTAATTTTATTAAAAAAATAGCTTGTTCTTCAGCCGCCGGCGGATTAAAGATGTATGCAATAGGACTTGTTCCTGAACTTACAGCAGATGCCGCTAAAAAGGCAGCCTTAGGTGCAGGTGCTAGAGTTATGAAAACTTATTCTTATGAATTAAATAAAAGTGAAATTGAAGAAATAAAAAATTCAAATGCCGATATATTATTGTTAGCAGGTGGAACAGATGGTGGAAATAAAAAGTGTATCATACATAATGCTAAGTTAATAGCAGATGTAAAGATAGAGATACCTGTGTTGCTGGCTGGAAATAAAAGTGCTAATGATGAAATTATAGAGATATTTGAAAATGCAAATATAGATTATATAGTAACAGAAAATGTTATGCCAAAATTAAACAAGATAAATGAAAAACCAACAAGGGAAGCCATAAGAAATATATTTATGACAAAGATAGTAGAGGCTAAAGGGATGAAAAATGCCGAAAACTTTATATCTGGAATACTTATGCCTACTCCAGCAGCGGTACTAAAAGCTGCAGAAGTCCTTGCTCTTGGCAGTGACGACGAAGATGGATTGGGGAACTTAATGGTTATAGATATAGGTGGTGCTACAACGGATATCCACTCATTAGCAGAAGGAGATCCTAGTAATGCAGGTGTAATTCCAAGAGGTTTAGAAGAACCTTTTGCGAAAAGAACTGTTGAAGGAGATCTTGGAATGAGATACTCTGCACTATCGTTATTAGAAGCAGCAGGAACAAAAAAAATAAGAAGGTATCTGCATGATGATCATAAAGAGATTGATGTAAAAGCTCACTGTAATCATAGACACGAAAATATAATGATGGTTCCACAAACATCAGAAGAGATATTTTTCGATGAAGCTATGGCAGGAGCAGGAACAGAAATTGCAATGATAAGACATTGTGGATGGCTGGAAAGTGTATTTACCCCAATGGGAGTAATGTACTATCAGCATGGAAAAGACCTTTTAGATGTTAAATATGTAATTGGAACAGGTGGAGTACTGGTACACAGTAAAAACCCTAGAAATATACTGGAAGCAGGGGAATTTAATAAAGAACAGCCTGTACATCTATTACCTAGAGCACCGAATTATTTAATTGACAGTACATACATATTATCAGCTATGGGACTCCTTGCAGGAGAAAATCCAGATATGGCAGTAAGAATAATGAAAAAATATCTTGAGAAAGTTAATTAGGAGGATCATATTAAATGAATATTAAAAATAAAAAGTGGACAGAGGAAGAATTTTTTAAAGTAAGAGAGGAAGTTTTAAAGCAATGGCCTACAGGTGAACAGGTAGACTTAGCTGAAGGTGTTAAATACCTAAAAGCGTTACCTGATAGTAAGAACTTCGCTAAAAAATTATGGACAGCTAAGCAAGAAGGAAAAACATTGGCACAACCAAGAGCCGGTGTAGCATTATTAAATGAACATATAGAGTTATTAAACTTTTTATCAAAAGAAGGTGGAGCAGATTTATTACCATCAACTATAGATTCATACACTAGATTAAATAGATATGAAGAGTGTGAAAAAGGAATTAAAGAATCAGAAAAAGCAGGAAGATCATTATTAAATGGTTTCCCAGGTGTAAACTATGGTGTTGTAGGTTGTAAGAGAGTATTAGAATCTGTAGACAAGCCTTTACAAGTAAGACACGGAACTCCTGATGCAAGATTATTAGCTGAGATCACAATGTGTTCAGGATGGACTTCATATGAAGGTGGAGGAATCTCATATAACTTACCATATGCTAAATCGGTATCTATGGAAAGAACAATAAGAGACTGGCAATATATAGATAGATTAGTAGGATGGTACGAAGAGCAAGGAGTTTCTATCAATAGAGAACCTTACGGACCATTAACAGGAACATTAGTTCCAGTATCAATATCAAATGCAGTACAATTAATAGAGTGTCTATTAGCAGCAGAGCAAGGAGTTAAGAGTATCACTTTAGGATACGGACAATGTGGAAACTTAGTTCAAGACGTAGCCGCTATAAGAACATTACAGGAGTTAGCTGAAGAATACTGTGAAAAGTTAGGATATGAAAATATGCAATTAACTACAGTTTTCCATCAATGGATGGGAGGATTCCCAGAAGATGAATCTAAAGCTTATGGTGTAATCTCAAACGGAGCATGTGCAGCTAGATTATCAGGGGCAACTAAAGTAATCGTAAAGACTACTCATGAAGCTATTGGAATCCCTACAAAAGAAGCTAATGCTAATGCTATAAAAGCAACTAAGATGGTATTAAACTTATTAGACGGGCAGACATTACCTGATTCAGAAGAATTAGATAAAGAGATTGCGCAAATAAAAGCAGAGATCAAGTGTATCATGGACAAGGTATATGACCTTGGAAATGGAGATTTAGCTCTTGGTACAATTGAAGCAGTTAAGCAAGGTGTAATTGATATTCCATTCGCACCAGCAAATGTAAACTTAGGGAAGATGTTACCGGCAAGAGACAACATAGGTAGAATTAGATATTTAGAGTGTGGGAACCTTCCATTCACAGATGAGATCAAAGAGTTCAATAGAGCTGAATTACAAAAAAGAGCTGATTTTGAAGGTAGAGAGATTGGTTTCCAAATGACAGTAGATGATATATTTGCAGTAGGAAGAGGAAACTTAATCGGAAGACCAGAAAAAAAGTAATAATAATAGAAAAAATATGAAAAATTAGGTAAGTTTTTAATGAAAAGGTAGATTTATAATCTGCCTTTTCTTGAAAAAAAAGAGAGGGAGAGAAGAGGCACAAAAATACATAAATATGTATACTTAAAAGGGGGCAAAATGCAAGTTTTTCAAATGGATCACATATCCACACTGTTTATGGCAATCATTGTATTATTAGTAGGTAGGTTCGTAAGAAGTAAAGTAGGAGTATTGAGAAGATTCTTTATACCGGTACCAGTTATTGGAGGAGTTATCTTCGCAATATTGACTCTGATAGGTCACTATACAAATACTTTTGAGTTTAGTTTTGACGGGACATTGAAGAGTTTATTTATGATAGCATTCTTCACAACTATTGGATTTATGGCTAGTTTAAAACTCTTAGCCAAGGGTGGAGTACAAGTTGTAATATTCTTAGTAGCAGCAACAGTTTTAGTAATTCTTCAAGATATAGTTGGAATATCACTAGCTAAAGTATTCGGATTACCTCCATTATTTGGACTAGCCGCAGGATCTATACCACTTACTGGTGGACATGGAACTTCAGGTGCATTCGGACCATTATTAGAGCAGGCAGGAGCAGCAGGAGCTACAGCAGTTGCAATAGCATCAGCTACATATGGTTTAGTTGCAGGTTGTCTAATTGGTGGACCAATTGGTAAAAAACTTATGACTAAGTTTAACTTGAAGCCAAATGAAGAAGAGTTAAAAGAAGAACATGCTGATATTACAAATGAAGATCAATCAGTAGAAGTTACTGAGCATACATTCTTCAATGCAGCAACAGTTATCATTTTATCTATGGGAATAGGATCAGTATTAGTAGGATGGTTAAAGACTGTCGGAATTACTTTACCTATCTATATCGGTCCAATGTTAGTAGCAGCAGTTATTAGAAACATATCTGACTCGATGAAGAAAGAATTAAATCATAAAGAAATTACGATTATCGGAAATACTTCTCTATCATTATTCTTAGCTATGGCACTTATGTCTATGAGACTATGGGATCTAGCAGCATTAGCAGTACCATTAGTAACTATATTATTGGTGCAGACTGTATTAATGGCATCATTTGCATACTTCGTTACATTTAATGTAATGGGTAGAGACTATGACGCAGCAGTAATGGCTTGTGGTCATTGTGGATTTGGAATGGGAGCTACACCAAATGCCATCGCAAACATGGAATCATTTACAGCAGCAAACTATCCATCATTTAAGGCATTCTTCGTAATACCTTTAGTAGGAGCATTATTTATTGACTTTGCCAATGCGTCAATAATTACTTTCTTCATGAATATGTTTGGATAAACCTATTAAAATTTTATTAAAAATAGTATAATTTTATAAACAATAAAATTATAGTTATTTAGGAGATAGAGTTTATGATAGAGAGAAGACCAGTAGGTATATTTGATTCAGGGGTAGGAGGATTGACTGTTTTAAAAGAAATAGAAAAAATCTTACCCTCTGAAGATTTAATATATTTTGGAGATAATTTAAGAGCACCCTATGGCTCTAGGGATTCAAAAGAAGTTGCCGAATTTTGCTTGAGAATAGGAAAATTTTTAGAAGAAATAGGGAGTAAACTTTTAGTGATAGCCTGTAATACAGCTACCATAGCAGCTTTGAAGGAATTGCAAGAAAAATTATCGATTCCTGTAATAGGAGTTATAAATCCAGGTGCAAGAGAAGCACTTAAGGTGACCAAAAACAATAAAGTAGGGGTACTATCGACCCCCCTTACAGCTAAATTAAATGCCTATAGAGATGAGATTAAAAAAATGAATGAAAGTGTTGAAGTTCATCAGGTAGGATGTAAACCAATTGTCCAGATGATAGAGTCTGGCTGGGAAGATACACCAGAGAATCGTGCTATAATTAAATATTATGTAGATAAATTGCCCAAGGATACAGATGTAGTTGTATTTGGTTGTACCCATTTTCCTATTATAAAAGAATATTTTATGAAGGAATTAAAAGGGAAAGTGATAGTAGATCCAGCCAAGGAGACTGCATTAGAAGTGAAGAAAATTTTGAAAGAGTTAGATCTCCTAAATAAGGGAGAAAAAAATGGAAAAGTTTCTTTTTACACCTCGGGCAGCATCAGTAAATTTAAAAAATTAGCAGAAAAAATATTGGGGAGACCCATAGAAACAATCAAACAGGCATTAAATTAAATTAATCGAATATAAAAGGAGATGTATCACATGAAAATTATTGATATCATTTGTTCAGCAGGAAAAACAGGATTTTATTTTGACGACCAAAGAGCTATAAAAGCAGGAGCAGGTCACGATGGATTTGACTACGTAGGAGAAGCAGTTACTGAAGGATTCACAAGAATCAGACAGGCAGGAGAATCTATCTCTGTAATGTTTATCTTAGAAGACGGTCAAGTAGCTAATGGAGATTGTGCAGCAGTACAATATTCTGGTGCAGGTGGAAGAGATCCATTATTCTTAGCATCTGATTTTATCCCAGTTATCAAAAACGAAATAGCTCCAAAATTAATTGGAAGAGATATAAATGAATTTAGATCATTAGCTGAAGAGATAGATACAATGGAATTAAATGGAAAGAGATTACACACAGCTATCAGATACGGATTAACTCAAACTATCTTAGATGCAGCAGCTAAAGCAAACAAGATGACTATGGCAGAAGTAATCAAAAAAGAATATGCAACTGACGTAACAATCAAAAGATTACCATTATTCACTCAATCTGGAGACGACAGAAAGAACAATGCAGACAAGATGATCATCAAAGGTGCAGACATCATGCCGCATGCATTAATCAACCATGTTGAAACTAAATTAGGTAAAGATGGATCTATCTTAAGAGACTACGTAAAATGGTTAAGCGATAGAGTATTAAAATTAAGAGAATCTGAAGATTATATGCCTATATTCCACATCGATGTATATGGAACAATGGGAGTAGCATTTGACCAGGATATCACAAAGCAAGCTGACTTATTAGCTGAATTAGAAGAAGCTGCAAAGCCATTCCACCTAAGAATCGAAGGTCCTATGGATTTAGAAGAAAGAGAAGGAACAGTAGCTGCATTAGCTGCATTAACTGCTGAAGTAGACAGAAGAGGAATTAATGTAGAATTAGTTGCTGACGAATGGTGTAACACATTAGAGGATATTAAATTATTCGCTGATAGAAAAGCAGGACATGTAGTACAAATTAAAACTCCAGATTTAGGAGGAGTAAACAATATAGCAGAGGCAGTTTTATACTGTAATGAAAAAGGAATCGGTTCTTATGTTGGTGGAACTTGTAACGAAACTAACAGATCAGCTGAAGTAACTACAAACATAGCAATGGCTTGTGGAGCATTACAAGTATTAGCTAAACCAGGAATGGGTGTAGACGAAGGTATCATGATCGTTGGAAACGAAATGAACAGAGTAGAAGCATTAGTAAATAGCAGAAAATAATTAAAAGTTTTA
>DAOUPY010000415.1 GCA_030625925.1 Fusobacteriaceae bacterium
AGTAAAATTATACAACAATTTTTTTCAAAAACAAAAAAGTCATGGTTTCCCATAACTTAGTTTTTGTTTATTTGAACGTCTATAGCTGTCTTTCTCACTGCTCCACGATTTATCATATATAGATCCTTCGCTTTTAAATAATCATCCTTAGATATATATTTTCTAACATCTATTTGAGTTTTCAGCTGATTTTTTTTTACATTTGCATTTAACTGGCCAATTTCATCGAAAAGTTGATTTATCTTGAACCAGTTTTTTTCTGGATCATCTATCAATAACTTATTAATTTCCAATTCTTTCTGATCCAATTCAATGAGCATTATCCTATGTTTTTTTAGTGCTGTAGTCAAAATATTTTTTGCATCCTCTATTTTTTCATCACTTATTCCAATTGTTGATAGTTCTTTTTCCATATTACTTATAGATATACTTGCATAGGAGAACATCGATCCTAGTAGCATCATTCCTAGTATTATATAGCTTCTCATTAAAAACTCCCCCTACATCTTAAAATCGCTTACAAAAAAATCTTCTTCTTTAACATTTGATAGTTTCCTGCCCTTTAATAACCCATCATTCAAAAGATCCATTTCCACGGCGTTCTTTCCTTCTAAATATTTAGGCAGATCACTCCTGCTTGTTACTGTTTTTACAAGACCCTGACTTGCTCTTACATTTTGCGGCTGACTAATATCCCTCACTTGATAAAGTGCCGAAGTAGATACTATTCCCACAACAAATAATGATAGTCCAATAGCACTATTTCTCTTATTTTTATGTTTTTCTTCTTCTAATAAAGTCTTATATATATTTACTTTTATCCTTGCTTTCATATCTGCGTTTAATTTTTCTCCAAAATCATCCATTATAATCCCCCCATCTCCTTCAAGCCTTTATAGTAGATCGATTTTACCGTTGAGAGTTTCATATCTTTTATCTTACCTATCTCCCTAAGTTTATAACCGTATATATCCTTCATCAGTATTATTTCCCTTTCTCTTTCAGATATTAATTGTAACTTTTCTTCCAGCACTATTTTGGTTGTTATATCTTCATTGTCTTCTATGCTGAGCACCTCTTCATTGAGCTCAAAGGTTTCCTTCTTTCTCCTAAAAAAATCATAGGTTTTATTAATAGCTATCCGGTATACCCATGTATATATACCACTATCATTCCTAAATTTTTTCAAATTTTTATATACAGTTAAGAATACATCTTGGGCTATATCCTCTGCATCTTCCTTGTTTTTTACCATTCCCAGTATTTTATTGTAGATCCTACTAAAATACGTTTCAAATATCTCATCAAAATTCATAAATTCATTCTCCTATACTACTTTGACGCAACAAACCCATAAAAAGTTTATTTTTTCTCCTCAATATAAGAGAAAACAATTTTTTTCTTACTATCTCTATTCATATCCAGTTTAAATTTAATCACTCTGTTGGATACCTTTTCATATTTTTCCTGACTTTTTAGTTCTGTCCAAATTTCCGGCAGCTTATCATAGTTTATTTCTAATTTTATTTTTTCCTTACCATTATTTTTTATTTCAATTTCGATTTCTTTTTTTACCAAGTTATTCCCTAAAGAATAACTCTTTTTTATTTTTTTGTCTATTACAACGTTAAAAATTTTATTTAATCTCAAATCATATTTTTCTCCTCTAGGGATAAATCCCAAATTGGAATCTCCTAGAAAATTTTTACCATCCCACGTATATATTCTTCCCATGGGAATAGTTGTATCACCTATATTCTTAATCTCCACTACTCTGGTTGGGTTTTTAAAATATTCTTTAGTCCAGTATACATATTTTTCATCTAAATTTACTTTTCTGGTCTCTAATTTTATGTTTTTTTCATTGTTATTTTTTAGGTCAAGTCTATCTTTTAAGTTATATTCTATCCTGTCGTTAGAATCCCCTCTAGAGATATTCTCTGCCATTGCAGATTTCATCATATAGACCCTTGGAGTTGAAAGTTCAGATATAATTTTTACACCTACATCTTCTAGATCTACCCCTGTATTATTATAAATATTTCCCCATGTTTCTAACTTCATCTTATTTATATCCAATTTATGAGAGATCTCCAGATTTAATCCATGTGTTATGTAGGATAAAGTTATTTTTTCATCCAGTTTTTCTACATTCATTATCAAACTGTTCTCGGCTTTTATCTTTGTACCGCTTAATTTAATATCAGGGTTGTTCAAGATATAAACCTCACCTGTTTTTATATCTTTCCCAACTATATTTCTCCTATAATCAAGAAGTACCAAATTATAGATCTTCCCATTTTTTTCAGCCCGGATATTCTTCCCCAGATAAGATTTCAATATGGCCTTGGAGTCTACGCTTTTTTCTAATTCTGCTCCTTTT
>DAOUPY010000073.1 GCA_030625925.1 Fusobacteriaceae bacterium
AGTTTTTTCTTTTTCCACGGCACTGCAAGATAATAAGAATGTTCCCAGTATTATAGTCATCAATATTTTTTTCATAAAACCTCCTATATAAATAATTTGAAACCCTTGTCTCAAGATTCTTAGATTATGCAATAATCTCTATCTCAAAATCCTATGTTTACAAAGTAAACCACTAGTATTTTGGTGATGCCATTCACTGGTAGAAGCCTTGGTGATGCCCCTTGCGGGTAGAACCTTTTTTGTCACGAATTACACGAATTCATAGAACGTGGATTTAAAACCTAAACCTTTACACTAAGCACACAAAGGGAAAGTTAGAAAGATCCCTAAGAAGCCATAGAACGCGAATTTCTTCGAAATACACAGAAAACTCTATAATTGAAACGGATCTAAACCTTTTTTCTTGGTTTTAACCAAAAATAAAAAAATCCTTCCCTTCATAGCTTTTGATCCGTGTATGTGATAACATCCGTGTTCTATTTCTTTTCTTTTTTTGGGAACACAGAGACTCCTCGAGGTAAGATTAGAGGTTCACAGAGTTTTCTCCATATTCTCTTTTTTTTGTCACGAATTACACGAATTATGTAATAGTATTAAATGTTCTACTGCTATAGCACAGAAGTTTTTTTCTTTTCTCTTGAACTTCATTATACATTGCTTTCCGAGTATCTTCATGTCCAATATATTTACTCTCCCCCAGACTCCTCCCCCACTTAAATTAGGAGGGGGAATCAAAGGGGGCGTTCAGAATTTTTTTGTCACGAATTATATAATATCATTAAATACTTTTAACTCTCCCTCTAATTGTACATTATTTTATATAAAAAAAATAGATGTGATTTTTAATCACATCTATTTAAAATTAATTATCTAACTGTTCCTCTTGAAGCTCTTTTTCTGTCACCCTCTGTTAAGAATCTTTTTCTCATTCTGATGCTTGTTGGTGTGATTTCTACTAACTCATCATCAGCTATATATTCTAAAGCTTGCTCTAATGTGAATTCTCTTCCTGGAGCTAATTTTTTAACATCATCAGTTCCAGAAGCTCTCATATTAGTGAGCTGCTTTCCTCTTGTTACGTTTACAGTTAAGTCATTTTCTCTTGCGTTTTCACCAATGATCATTCCTTCATATACTTCTAATCCAGGATTAGCAAATAAAGTTCCTCTAGATTGTACATTTCCTAATGAATATGCAGTTGTTGAACCTTTTTCGATAGAGATCAATACTCCTCTTGATCTAGTAGGTACATCTCCTCTGTATGCTTCATAGTCGAAGAATGAATGGTTTAAGATTCCTGTTCCTCTAGTTTCTGTTAAGAATTCATTTCTGAATCCGATTAATCCTCTTGCAGGTACTTTGAATTCCATTCTAGTATATCCATCAGTTCCTTGAATCATGTTAAGCATTTCACCTTTTCTAATTCCTATTTTTTCAATTACTACTCCAGTAAATTCATCTGCAACGTCAATTATTGCTAATTCGATTGGTTCAGATTTTACTCCATCAATAGTTCTCATGATTACTTGTGGTTTCGCTACCTGTAATTCGAATCCTTCTCTTCTCATGTTTTCTATTAATATAGATAATTGAAGTTCCCCTCTACCTTTTACAGTAAATGCATCAGCAGATTCAGTTCTTTCTACCTTCATACTTACATTATGTTCTACTTCTTTAGCTAATCTGTCCCAGATATTTCTAGAAGTTACAAATTTACCTTCTCTTCCAACGAATGGAGAAGTACTTACCGAAAATGTCATTGCTAATGTAGGTTCATCAATATCGATTAATGGTAATGCCATTGGGTTAGCTCTGTCTGCTATTGTTTCACCAATATCAAATTTTTCTGTTCCGGCAACTGTTACGATATCTCCACAAACTGCTTGATCTAACTCTATTCTGTTCATTCCTTCAGCACCAAATATTCTAGTGATCTTGAAGTTTACCATTTCTCCATCTCTTTTGATTAAAGTTACTTCTTGGTTTTTATTTAAAACACCATTATGGATTCTTCCAGTTGCTAATTTTCCTAAGTAGTTATCTGGAGATATATTAGTTACTAACATCTGTACTGGAGCTGCAGGGTCCCCTTCAGGATCTTTTACATGCTCTATGATTGTTTCAAATAATGGCTGCATGTTTAAATCTTCATCAGTTAATTCATGCTTAGCAAATCCATTTTTAGCTGAAGCAAATACTACTGGGAACTCTAATTGGTGATCGTTTGCTCCTAATTCAACAAATAGATCGAATACTAGGTCTACTACTTCTTCAGGAGTACAGTTTGGTCTGTCGATCTTATTTACTACAACAATTGGATCTAATCCATGCTCTAATGCTTGCTTTAATACATATTTAGTTTGTGGCATTACACCTTCAAATGCGTCTACTAATAATAATACTGAGTCTACCATCTTTAATATTCTTTGTACTTCTCCACCAAAGTCAGCATGGCCTGGAGTATCTACGATATTTATCTTGTATCCACCAAAATCAAGGGATGCATTCTTAGATAAGATAGTGATTCCTCTTTCTTTTTCGATATCATTTGAGTCCATTGCTCTTTCAACAAGTTCTTCTCTCTCTCCGAATACTCCTGATTGTCTTAACATTGCATCTACTAATGTTGTTTTACCGTGGTCTACATGAGCTATAATAGCTATATTCTTTATGTTCACTGTTTCTCCTCTTTTGCCTCGTTTGGCATATATTTAATTTTTTTATCTACTATATTTGGTTTTCCACAACTTATTTAATTTTTCTAAAATCATTCTTTCATTCTTATTGTTTTGTGGAAGATAATAAACTTTATTATTTTTTTTATATTCCTGGTATACAAAGTTACCCTCATATTCGTGGGGATATTTGTAGTCTTTTTTACCTAAATCAGTCAGGTGATGTGGTACTTCTTCTACATTTCCATTTTTTATGTCCATCATAGCTGAATTTATAGCATCATATGAACTGGATGATTTTGAAGATATAGCCAGATAGATAGTCACCTCTGACAGTATAATCCTTACCTCTGGCATCCCTATCTTTTCACATGCCAAGATAGCGGCATTTGCCATAGTGAGTCCTTCTGGATTAGCTAAACCAATATCTTCAGATGCACTGATCAATAATCGCCTGGCAATATACCTTGGATCTTCTCCCCCGTCTAACATCTTGGCCAGCCAATAAACAGCAGCATCTGGATCTGATCCCCTGATACTTTTGATAAATGCTGAAATGGTGTTATATTTATCTTCTTTTTTATGGTAACCAGCTTTTCTCTTTTGAAGAAGGTTTTCCACTTCCTCCAAATTCATTGTTTCCCCTACTTCTGAGATCAATTCCAGATAATTTAAAGCTATCCTTCCATCTCCAGCAGACAGCTCCTCAATATAAAGTTTTATCTCAAGATCTAATTTTATATTTTTATAGGTGAGTCCATTTTCAATGAGTTTTAATATCTCATCTTTACTTAATTTCTCAAATTCAAAGATCATAGACCTGGAAAGAAGAGCATTATTGAGTACATAATATGGATTTTCTGTGGTAGCTCCTATGAGAACTATCAGTCCGTCCTCTGTATGGGGCAGGAGTGCATCCTGCTGTAACTTGTTAAACCTGTGGATTTCATCTAAAAATAGGAGTGTTCTCTTATTTTCTAGTTCCAATCTTCTGTTGGCTCGGTCGATGACCTGCCTAAAATCATTTAAGTTGGCAGTAGTGGCGTTCAGCTTTTCAAAACTATAGTCCAGTTCATTTGAAATTAACACACCTAAAGATGTTTTCCCTGTCCCAGGAGGGCCAAAAAATATAGAGTTAACCATCTTTCCCTTTTCTATTAATTTTCTTAAGATACTTCCTCTGCCTATGATTTTTTCTTGTCCTACATACTCATCTAAGGTCTTAGGACGCATGGCATATGCCAAGGGTCTGACTCCATCATAATTTTTTTGAAAAAGTGTATTCATTTCGATCTCCATTATATCACAAATTTCATTATCTGTACAACATTAAAGCAATGTAACTCTATATCCAATCAGGAGTAATTAAAGTTTTAAATTGTTTTATTTCGATAGGATAATTTTATAGTTTCCACACAATTAAAGAGGCTAACCGGTAAAGGGTTAGCCTCCTATCTTTAGCTTACTAGATATAGTAATAATGCTATTATTAAAAATCCAGCTGCTACAAATTCAGTAGCTTTAGCTAGGGGTCCACCATCATCATGTACACCAAAAATACTATTGGTAGCACCTGTTCCTATTCCACCACTCATACCTTTACTTCTGTCAGGTTGAATAATTACTAAAACGATTAAAGAGATCGCAAGTATAAATAAAATTACCGTTAAAAATGTAGCCATTTTTTGCCCTCCTAAAAAACCTTTTCTCTATTATTATTATATCCTATTTCCCCATTTTTGTAAAAAAGTATTTAAAAAATGTTTTTTCTTCCTTCACTGTGAATCTCATAAATCTTTTTTGTCACAAATTACACGAATTTTAACGTAGAGGTAAAAACATATTAACACAGAGATTCACTGAGATTCAATTTAGAGTTTCACAGAGCTTTCTTTTTCTGTCGCAGATTTCTCAAATTGTCACAGATTAAAAAAACCTAATCCCTTACACTAAGCTCAGTAAGGAAAAAACAGAAAGACTACTAAGAAATCCTTTTTTTCTTGGTTAAAACCTTCTACCCTTGATGCTGACTAAGATCTGACTTTCTTAATTTTGACTCTTCTTTTGACTTTAAATTTCGAAGTTTATAGTCGTTGATCTTCAGCTGTAGTGTTCCTACAATGACGATTGTGACCTACTCAACAAAGACCTTTATAAACTTCTGGCACTTTTTGGATACTTATTTCTTGCTATAGAGAAAAAGTATCTCGCTCCTTTAGGAGTGAAACAGTCTTTTTTTCTTTGTCGCAGATTACACAGATTTCTCAAATCATTTAAAAACAAAATCTTTTTTCGTGATTTACACGAAGAATATACCAGTATTAAATTTTATTTTAAAGGGAATTTCTAAAAAAGTAGTATAAATGATATATCTTGAACTTCAATTAAAAAACAACTAATTTTTTGAATGAAAAAATTAAAATTCATAATTTTATTTATATTTATATTTATTAATTCCTTTTTTTTGGCGAAATTCTATAAAAACAGTATATCTTAAATTTTAATTAAAATTTAATTTTTTAAGACTAACTATATGAAGTCAAGTAAAAATAGTTGATATTTTTTTAGAGTTAAGTTTCTAAAAAATTGCATCACAAAAAGAGATAGTTAATTTTAAATTTTTTTAAATTAACTACATATAAATTCTTCTTCAGTTTTTAATAAATGAAAGATGACTCTTAATAATTTTTTGGCTGTATGACTCATAGCTACTAAATGATGTTTTCCCTGAGATTTCTTTAAAGACAGGTATTCTTCGAAAACTGGGACTCTCGCACTTACTGTTCTAGCTGCTTGTAATAGAGCCCAGCGGAGGTATTTTGAGCCTCTTTTAACCATTCTAGCCATAGTTGCAGTATAGTTTCCTGATTGATGAGTTGAAGGTTCTAATCCTGCGAAAGCTAATAATTTTCCAGAATTTGAAAAGTTTTTAATATTTCCAATTTCGGATAAGATAATACTGGCTAGAACATAGGATATTCCTGGAATTGTTAATAACGGTGTATTCGTTGCCATCACAGCTTCTTTGATTTTCTTATCTAAAAGATCTATTTCATATTGGGTATGTTGAATTAGTCTTATGGTTTGTTGTAGTTCAAAACCAATTGACCACTCGCTTGTACCAATGGAATTAGCTGCAAGAACTTTAATTTCTTTAGCTTTTTCTTTACCATAATGTCCTCTAGAATTTTTACATAAGATGTTTGTTAATTTGGTTAAATGAGCTTTTGAAACATCTTCTACTGTAGAGAACTCCAATAATAAAGCATAAGAAGATTTTTGATGTATTGACCAAACCACACTGCTTAGTTCAGGAAAAGCAATATCTAATATTCTTGTTACAGATATTTTTAACTTCCCGCGATGACCTACCAATCTATATCTATGCCTTGCTAGTGATTTTAATTCATTTATGTGGTAATCTATTGGTAGGTAGGAATTAGAATCATCGCTGAAAAGCATTTGAGCTATAATTTGTGCATCAATTTTATCGGTTTTAGTCTTTCGAAGTGTCATAGCTTTACGATAAAGATTTACGGCAAGTGGGTTAAATATTTTTAACTCTAGACTGTTTTTACGAATAAAATTGATAATGTTATTGCTATAATGTCCAGTTGATTCTATTCCTACTTTTATATTGGAAAAATCATCTGAATATGAATTTAAAATGTTTTTAAATGTTGTAAAACCTTCTAAAGAATTTAGAAAAGAAAATTTTGTTTCGATCATTTCTTTGGAAGAGTCAAAAATATAGCAATCGTGTTTATTTTTAGCAACATCGATACCAACAAAAATCATAGTTATCACTCCTTGAATAAATTATTTGACGTTGTGTTCCATAAAAACTATGTTAACGTATCCTTGCTACATATAAAACGTCGAGCGTTATCTAACTAATTAACAATTAAACATAGAACTATGGTTAGAGCCTAAAAAAAATAGTCAAAGCTATAGGAGGAAACACTAATCCACAGCGTCTATGTTAATTATATACTAAAAATTAAATAAACTAGAAATAGTGCTTATATAGCTCTATTTCATTATACAAGGAGGTCATATGGAAAACAAAATATTTGAAATAGCTAAAATACATAAAATAACTTTTAAAGAACTCGGATGTAAAGGAATTAGCGCAACTTATCTCACTAAAATAAAAAAAGGACATAATTCTTTTAAAGAAAAACATATCCCTTTATTGGTTGATTCTTTTAATAAAATTTTTCTGGAAAGAAATATAAACAAGATTATTACTATAGAAGGTCTATATATTACTCCCCAACAAGAGCTGGATCAATTAGTCAACGAAAATCTTATAAATAAAAGTATCTATTCCGAAGAAAACCAAGAAAAGATAGAGTTATTTGGACGAGAGAAAGAAGTTCATAGCTGTAAATACCGATATATTATAGCCAAATATAATCAAAAGACAGGTGAAAAAGAAAAAGCTTTAAAGATCTATTACGATCTCTTAAATCATTTCTCTTGCTCCGCTCTTTTCTACTCTATCTTAATTGAAATCATCAGATTAGAAAAAACA
>DAOUPY010000237.1 GCA_030625925.1 Fusobacteriaceae bacterium
CTTGCGATAGAATAAATCACTTTTTTAATATTGAAACCCCAATGGGATTAAAAAAAGATGACTCCTGTAGAATACAGAAATCACCTTTTACTTGCATAAATTATTATCCCACTCTTTTTTTAGTGTTCTTGACAAGGCTTAGAGTTTAATATGAGCTGCCCTCTTTTTATTTATTTTAATTTTTTATTCAAACACCTTATATTTAATAAATTGACCTGTACAAATTTTAAAACTAGATACGAGAAACCCTATCCCTAAGATAAATACAAATAAGATCAGCCAGTACAACCAAAAATAGATAACATAGCAGGAGAAGTGTAATCACTGTATACCTGAAAAAACTCATGCTGAGCTTAAACTGCTGTCCTAGACCTCCTGCACCTACAAACCCCACAACTATCGTTGTTCTTATAATTACTTCCCATCGATATAAGATATAGGTAATAAATTTAGGCATAACTGCAGGGAAAACCCCATAGATAAGGAGCTGACCTGTACCAGCACCAGAAGACGACAAGTTGCGGATTGGTTTAAGATCCATATCTTCTATTACTTCGGAACATAATTTTCCTAAGATACCAAAATTATGCAGGGCCAAAGCCAGGGCTCCAGTGATTATTCCTGGTTTTAAAATAAAAACAATAAGGGTTGCCCAGATAAGCTCGGGAATAGCCCTGGAAAATATATATGCCCCCCTGATAAATAAAAATAATATTTTAGAATACCATCTTTTTTTTAAGGTAAGTTCTCCATTAGCAGCATTTCTAGCCGCAGGAATAACAACTATTCCCATAGACAGAGTAGAAAGAGATATAGCCAAAAGGCTCATCTTCAGGGTATCCCATGTGAGATAGATGGTATTTTTTAATACTTCAGGATCTCTAAAAGCAGAATCTTCTCCAAATATATTCATTAATTTCCCTAAAAACCTTTTCCCATAGAATATATTCTTACTGGAAAAAAAATTTCCTAAATCTGCTCCCTCAAAAACAAATATAAAATACCATGAACCTATAACCATTGCTAAGAAAAGTCCATTGGATACCCGGGAAAATTTACCTCGAATTGTATGACTCCAAACCTCTATAAGGATAACCAGCCCCACCAAGAAATATATATATGTCCAAACTTCATTGTATTCCAGATCATTCAATGAAAGATGGATTTGGTATCCCAAGCCTCCTAATCCTACAAAACTCATGATTGTAGATGATCTTACAGCACATTCCAGCCTATACATGGTATAGCTGATCATATTGGGAACCGCTGCAGGCAGATATCCATAGATAAAGACCTGCATATTGGAAGCTCCATTGGTTTTAAGGGCTTCCAAAGGTTTTTTTGGTACATCATTTAGTATATCTGAAAATATCCGCCCCAGAGTCCCTCCATAAGATATGGCTATGGCAAGTATGGCAGAAAATGGAGACAAGCCTATGGCAGCTACAAAAAACCAAGCCCAGATAAGTTCATGGATAGCTCTCATACAGCTCAAAAGTGAACGAAAAACCCCTATGGAAAAAAACTTATAAAACCTTGTATCAACAAGGATTCCAGAGGCTAAAGTTCCCAGAATAAAAGCTATAAAAAGTGCCAGGGATAGACCGCTTACAGCATATACTATGGTTTTTACTGTGGAAATCACAGCTAATGTTAAAACCTCTTTAGACAGATCTGGATATACACCGGCTTTAAGTATTTCCTTCAGGGTATGAACTCCTCCAGAATGAACGACTTCCCTCCAATTACCAGCACCTATAAGGCTAAATATTAAAACAGCAGCCGGTATTATCAAAAAAATAATTTTTTTAAAAAGTTTTTTATCTTTCATGGATTATTTCATCTCCCTTAAAACTATAAAGAGATGAGAGTTTTTCCTCTGTAACTTCTTTGGGCTCTAGATCAAAGAAGATCACGCCGTCTTTTAAAGCAATTATACGTGTAAAGTATTTTTTAGCATATTCCACTGAATGAAGGGAAGCTATCAGTGTTTCATTTTCTTCATCAACTAATTTTACCAGCAGTTTCAGGATATCTTCCGCTCTCTGGGGATCTAAAGAGGCCACAGGTTCATCGGCTAAAATTACTTCTGGATTTTGAATCAGTATTCTCGCAAGTGCAACCCTTTGCTGCTCTCCTCCAGACAGTGTGGATGTTTTTCTATATGTTTTATGAATTAATCCCACCCTCGTTAAAGCTGATACTGCTTTTTTTTTCTCCTGAGGTACAAAAAGAGAGAATAGAGATTTAAAAAATCCCCACTCTCCCAATCGTCCTGCCAAAACATTATTAATAACAGACAGCTCTCCCACTAAATCAAAGTGCTGACGGATAATTCCAACCTTTCTATGGAATTTTTTTTTGGATATGCAGGTATTTATAGGGAGGTCGTGGATATAGACCTCTCCCCTATATGTATCTATCGTTCCAGATAATATTCCCAAAAGGGTGGATTTCCCTGCGCCACTGGATCCTATCAAGGCTATCTTTTCCCCCGGTTTTATGGAAAGTTCAGGAAGAGAAAGGACCTCTTTTCCTTCATATACCTGAGATAAATTCGTTATTTTAAAAATGTTTTCAGAATTCATATTAACCACCACTACTTAATTATATTCAATTTTTTCGCTACAGAACTAATAGCATCATAATTTTCATTTTTACTCTCAATAAATTTATCCGTTTGGAATAATTCCATTATTTCCTTCTTATCATTTCCAATGGACAGCAATGCTGCCTTTACTTTTTCCTTTGTACCTGGACCAAAAACAGGATCAACGTTATTTATAGTCCAGTTATAGTCGTAGTAAGCAGGAGTTGTGTAAAAAACATCAACTTTATTTAAATCGACTTTATTCTGAGCCACTGCACTCTCCCATACAGCCTCATTGAGGGCTCCAGCTTGGAAAGCACCAGATTCAACAAGTTTCCATGTTTTATCGTGAGATCCAGAATAATTAGGAGCTCCATCTAAGTCTCTGTCGGCATCTATTCCGTTTTCTCCCATAAAAAACCTGGGCATTAGATGACCAGATGTAGAGCTTTCACTTCCAAATGTAAATCTCTTACCTTTTATATCACTGAGCTGAGTAATATTTAATTCTGTTTGAGCTATGAAAACAGAATGAAACTCCTCATCTCTGGGTCTTTGAGCTATAGCCTCTGAATTAGGTGTAAGGTTTCTAGCCTGAACACCGGTAAGTCCGCCAAACCATGCCAGATGAATTTCTCCCCTTTCAAATGCAGTCACAAGAGCACTATAATCAACGGTAGGGACATATTCAACCTCCATGTCTGTTTTTTCTCCTATATATTGAGCTAACTCCTCCAAACGTCTATTGAGTTTAGAAGCGTTCTGATCCGGAATCCCCCCGATCTTAAACACAATTTTTTCTTTATTTGATTCTGTTTGAGCCTCTACGCCATCTTTATCTTTTTTGCTGCATCCCCCTATCACAAGCAATAGAATCGACATCAATAAAACAATAATTCTTTTTTTCATAATTTCCCCTCCTAATAATATTAACCAGTTATTTTTACAACTTCTATATATTATCAAATAATTTATCAAATTTGTCAAGAAACTATTTGCCAGTCACTCCTACATTTGTTAGGCTCTTCCATAAGTATTTTTTTCTTTTAATGATATATGTTTCTTTAGCAGTTTTTTGATTTGTTTACAGTAGATAAAAAAAGAACTCTTAATTTTAACTAGGAGTTCTCAGGTAAATAAAAAGGGACAGATATAAAATATACCTGCATCCCTTTATATTTTTATGTTAATGAAAATAATAACTTAGCAACTATGAGTCCCATTCCTGTCCCTATGATGGCTCCTAACATTCCCATCAATACTCCTACTGGAACTAAAGAGTCATTGT
>DAOUPY010000318.1 GCA_030625925.1 Fusobacteriaceae bacterium
TTTTTTCTTATTTTCTAATTTATATTATATGTAAAATGGTTGAGTTTCCTATAAATTAATTTTTTTTAATTTGTTATGCTATTGGTGATATACTTGCTGATGTCTAGATCTATATCATCAAAAACTCTTCTGTAAATATAACTTCCGATACTCATAAGAATTATTCCCATTGCAGCTTCTTCTAAATCTTTTGTTATGTTAAATTCTTTTTTTTCTTTCCCTCTTTTCAAAATTTCTAAGACAAATTCATAATTTTTTATGGAATGTTCTCTTATTTTGTTTTGAAGTTTTAAGGGTAAACCATTAAAATCAAAAGCTAATTTTGCTATTACTTCATAATATATTTTCTCTTCTTCATCTACTTTTATTAAATAAGTATCTAGTTTTGCTTTTTCACTTTCACAAGTTAGTATTTCCTCTCTTTTCTTCTGGACTACTTCTTCTATTAATTCCATTATTGCGATTCCTAAATCTTCTTTCTTTTTAAAATAGTGATAGATGCTGGATTTTGCAATCCCTACTTCATCTGCAACTTTCTGAAAACTTAACCATTCATAACCCTTTTCACTGAACATCCCTAGTGCTACTGCAATTATTTCATTTCTTGTACTATTCATTCTTCCCCTCCTAAATAACCTAATCATTATAGCCTACCTATCGGTCGGTGTCAATTCTAAAATTAATTTTTTTTAATGTTTGATGTTCTTATCTCCATAGCTCGCAAATAGAGGAGCCTGACATATTCGTATTCAAAAGGAGTTCCCAGACTGTAGTATTGAAAATCGACTTGACTTCTAAGATCTACAGCTTCCAATCCTTTGATGGTTAGGTCTTTCCATAAAGTATCAGAACCGGCATAGACGTTGAGAGGATCTAGAGGTGCCCTTAAAACAAAGGTTGTCAGCAAGGAACCGGCATTTCTGAGGTCACTGGGACCCAAAAATGGAAGGATAAGATACGGCCCATCTTTTACTCCGTACATGGCCAGAGTGTCATTCAAGGTGACCTTGTGTTCAGGTATCTTTACAAGGGTTGCTACATCAAATAAACCCACAACACCTACTGTGGTATTTATAAAAAATCTGCCTATTCCTGTAAACACAGTTTTATAATCCAAAATTAACACTCCATTTATTGCACTTATAGGTTCGTATAAATTATTGAAAAAGTTCCCTACTCCAGTTCTAATAGTTTGTGGCAGAAAAAAATTATACGAATTTGATACAGGTAAACCCACCCAATAATCAAAATGATAGTTGAAGTAGTATATTCTTCTATTTAGCGGCTCAAATGGATCGTATGCATCCATGATATCAGAATTGCCGCCATTTAAGTGAAGGTTAAAATCTTCCGTTGTAGTTATTGTTTCTATATTATTATTATTGGGTATTTTTTCGGCTACTTTTACATTGCTGCAACCTATAAAAATTAAGGTTATTAAAATAAATACTTTTTTCATTTTAATTCACCTCTTTTGAGGTAACGGATCATAGAAGTTACATTTTCCTTATAGAACATATTTCCACAGTGTCCTCCAGATGGATAAATCTTTATCCTTCCTGCCATGGTTTCTTTTAAATATTCTAAGTTATCCGGGGTCAATATCAATTCATCTTCATTGGTAACGACTGCAATGTTTTTAGCGTCTTTTAGATAGTTCTCTACAGATTTTAAACTGCTATTTTCTATCATTTTTTCCATAGTCAAGGTTTTGTCTAATTTTTTATATGTTTTAAATCCAATTCTTTCTATATAATTTTGAAAATTACTGTAATTAACAGCACTATAATATTCACTCATACTTTGAAATTTGGTTATTTTTTTAGACGGATCTGTATATACTCCAGTTTTAGTCATAACATCAGTGATATAATTGACATCTATAGACACAAATCTAAATGCAATACCAATAAGAATTTTTAATTCCTCCTCATTCATATTTAAATGTTTAAACAATGAATAGATTGCAGCTTCATCTATGGTCATTTTTCCGTTCTTTTGGCTATATTCCATTATACCTACAATTATTTTTTGCAATAATTGATCTAGATCCTCCTCAGTTTTTATATTATCATCCAGCATATCATCTAAAATTTTTGCAGATTCATATAAATTTACAGTTGGATTGACAGCAATAATTCTCTTAAAGCCAAAATGTTTTTTTTGGCTGTCTATTTTCCCTAAAACCAGGGCTACAGTGCCGCCGAGACTGTACCCGGTAACATAAGTTTCTTGATACTGAATCTTATCCTTTACTTTGTCAAGAGCTAACTCCATGATATGATATATCTCATTGCTATCTCTTTCCAAAAATCCAGGAGCATGGGTTTCAGAGGCTGAAATTATAAAGTTATAATCAAAACTGGTAGGAAGCATGATGACACTAAAGCCATTTTGATATAATATTCTGCTCATAGTTAACATCTTATGGGAATTATACTTAGATCCCGTTCCAGCCAGCAAAAATGTCAGAGGAGCTTCATGATCTTGTGCCATCAATCCAAATCGGAATCCATCTAGATACCATAAATTAGGTGGAGCACTGCCTCTTTTTAAGTCTAATCTTATCTCTTTAAAACTTGTATCTTTAAATGCCGCCATATATTTAGGAGGCGTTGCTAATACCGTTGCTAAATATGGGTCTTTATATGGATAATCGTACCCATATCCCCATAAACTTATCATCATATATATCAATATTATTTTCTTCATATAATCTCATCCTTATTTATTTATTTATTTCATACTTATACAAGTATTTATTCGGCTTGAACATCCTATTTCCTTTTTTTATATCTCACAGTGCCTTCTTTTATTTGTCTTATTTCATGTAAAGGGTAAAACCTTTTAATTTTATTTATTATCTAGATTGAACCTGTCTGGATGCAGCGTCGCCTTGCTTCTTTTTTTCATATAAAAAGGGCATAAATTATGCCCTCAGAATCTTATAAGTATTGAATTTGATAAGATATAGCTGTTAAAAATAAAGTCACATAAAATGGATTTTCCTCTGCCGGTAAATTTAATTTATAATAGATAATTTCTTCCAACC
>DAOUPY010000197.1 GCA_030625925.1 Fusobacteriaceae bacterium
ACAAATAATCTATGGAGCTCCTAATCATAAATTGGGAGACAAGGTAATCGTAGCCAAAATAGGAGCTGTTTTACCTGGAAACTTTAAGATCAAAAAAGCTAAAGTAAGGGGAGTAGAATCTTGTGGAATGCTTTGTTCAGAAGCAGAATTAGGAATGGGTACAGATGGAGATGGAATTGTTATTCTATCTGAGGATGCACCTGTCGGTGAAGACATAAGAGCACATTTGGGATTAGATGACGTAATTTTTGAATTAGAGATAACTCCTAATAGACCAGACTGCCTGTCTCATATAGGAATCGCTAGAGAAGTAGCAGCTTACTATGAGAGAAAGGTAAAATATCCTGCATCTGATATCAGAACTTTAACAGGACCGGCTGGAATTGTTGTGAATATCAACGATGATAAAAGATGTACTAGATATAGTACAAGAATATTAAAAAATATAAAGGTGGAAGAATCACCAGAATGGTTGAAGAGAAGATTGAAAGCTATCGGACTTAGACCAATAAATAACATTGTAGATGTAACTAACTACATTATGTTTGAATATAATCAGCCTATGCATGCTTTTGATCACTCTAAATTAGAGGGGTCAAAGATAATCGTAAGAAAAGCTGAAAAAGGTGAAAAAATCACGACTTTAGATGGTGAAGAGAGAGAATTAAATAACTCTGAATTAGTTATTGCCGATGAGGCAAAGGCTGTAGCAATAGCTGGAATCATGGGTGGTAAAAATACAGAGGTAGATGAAAATACTACTGACATATTATTAGAAGTAGCATATTTTACTCCTGAAAACATTAGAAAAACATCTAAAATGTTGGGATTATCTTCTGATTCTTCATATAGATTTGAAAGGGGAATAGACAGAGAGAATACCTTAGTTGTGTTAGAAAGAGCATCATCTCTGATTCAGTCTATAACTAATTGTGACGTTGTAGGAGAATATACAGATGTATATACAGATCCTTATACTTCTAGGGAAGTTTCTTTGGATATCAACAGATTAAATAAATTTGTAGGTAAGAAAATAGAATTAGATACAGTAGGAAAGATCTTAAATAGTTTGAATATGCAGATAAAAAACAGGGGAGAAAACAAAATCTCTGTAACACCTCCATCATATAGAAATGATATTACTAGATCAGCTGACTTATATGAAGAGATCATAAGAATGTATGGATTTGAAAACATTGAAGATAAAATGCCGGTGGAAAATATCAAAGCTGGTGTAGTAGATGAAGAATTCCAAACTACAGATACTTCTAAAAAACACTTGAGAGATATGGGATTACAAGAAGTTATAAACTACAGCTTTATCCCTAGAGGAATATTAGAAAAATTAAAGGTAGAAGCAGAGACTATAGATATCAAAAATCCTATCAATGAAGATATGGTAACACTGAGACCTACTTTGATGTATGGATTACTTACTAATATCAAGGATAATTTTAATAGAAATATTAATGATCTAAAGATATTTGAAGTGTCTAGAACATTTACTAAAGCAGAAACTTTAGCAGATGAAGTTGTGAAGGTAGGAATTGCTCTAGCTGGCAGAGAGGAGAGAAGTCTATGGGATGCAAAACCTGAAGCCTATGATTTTTATGACTTAAAAGGTTATGTAGAAAGTTACCTGACAGATATGGGAATGACTAGATATCAGTTGAAAAGAACTGAAAATAAAAGTTACCATCCAGGTAGAGCGGTAGACATCTTAGTAGGAAGAGATTATATCGGGACTTTTGGAGAGATCCATCCAGATGTAGCTGAAACTATGTCTATCTCAAGAGAAAAAGTATACCTGGCAGAGTTAGAACTAGCTAAGATAGTAAAATATGGAAAAACTGGAATAAAATACGAAAAGATAGTAAAATATCCAGCAGTAAACAGAGACTTAGCTATCTTAATGGACAGAGATAAATTAGTTGGAGATATGTTGGGAGATATTAAAAAATCTTCAAATATTATCGAAGGTGTAAATTTATTTGATATCTATGAAGGTGAAAAAGTAGAGGCAGATAAAAAATCGGTAGCTATTAACATAGTGCTTAGAAAAACAACAGGAACTTTAGAAGAAAGCGAAGTAACTGCAGCAATTGACAAGATATTAGGACTTATCAAGAAAAAGTATCAAGGTGAGATCAGACAATAGTTTAATAAAAACCCCTCCTAAATTTTTAGGAGGGGTTTTCTATCTAATTAAAGTTTATAAAAACTTTGATTGTGGTTAATTGGATGCAACGTCACGTTGCTTTTATTCATCTTCTGCATCACCGAAAACTTCATATACTTCCGAGATAACTATGAAAGCCGTTGGATCGATTCTGCTTATAAATACCTGTAAGTCACGAAGTTGTTTATTCTTCAGGATAACCATGATCATCTTTCTTTCGGAATCTTGGATACGACTTTTAGTCATAATGGTAGTGCTCTCAGTTTGGATGTCATTAGCTAGAAGTTCTTGGATCTCATCATATTTTGAGCTGGTAATATATACCATCTTACTATGGCTTACTCCTTCAAATATCTTATTTAAGATCAGGTTACAGGTAAATGCAGACAAGATAGCATAGAGTCCTCTTTCTATCCCAAAGACTACTATTCCGCTTCCCATGACAAGCATATCTAACATTAAGATAGCATGAGGAACTGGCAGTTTAGAGTACTTACTGATAACCTGCCCCAAGATATCGGCTCCTCCCATACTCCCGCCAAATCTAAAAATCAAACCCATTCCTGAACCTAAAAATAATCCACCAAAAATAGGCGCTAAGAGTAAATTTCCACCCTTTGCATAGTCAATTATAGATGTATTGTTTAATAATGTTTGAAATGTTTGGGTATAAAAGGCTAAACCCACAATTCCAAAAAAAGTTTTGAATCCATATTCTTTTCCAAAGACTTTAACACCTAAGATAAAGATAGGAATGTTAAATACTAAAATGGTAAGACCAATGGGAATTCCCATCCCGTAAAATAATATTGTGGCAACTCCTGGAACCCCACTACTGACCAGTCTTCCAGGGACCAAAAAAATCCCTATTCCAATGGCTGACAATATCAACCCTAAATTAATAACAAAATAATCAAAAAATAACCCTTTTAAGTGTCTTTTCATTTGATTTTCTCCCCCCCGATATAATAAAGTTTATTAAACTTTAAATTTTATTGATTTAAAAAATCATTCCTTCTAAATCGACAAATTTTAGCATTTTTAAAACAAAAAAGATACAATAAAATTAATTATTTTTTGGTGGAAAAATTTTTATATAAAGTTCTAACTTTTATAATTTTATGGTAAAATTTAAAAGATAAAAAGTAACTTAAATTTGCGTTTAAATATTATTATATAGATATCATTGATTGTAAAAAAGTGATTAAAAAATGGAGGTAAAAGATGAATTTAGTAGAGGTAAAAAATAATGCCCGTGAAAAGATGAAAGGGGTATGTGCTATATGCCGTGAATGTAATGGTGTGTGGTGCAGAGGGATGGTCCCGGGAATGGGAGGAGCAGGAAATGGCTCAACAATGCAGAGGAACTATAATAAATTAAATGAGATAAGACTTATGATGAGAACATTACATGATGCCAAGGATCCAGATGTTAAATTTAATTTTTTAGGAAAGGTTCTTTCCAGCCCGGTAATGGCAGCACCTATAACTGGATTAAATTATAATGCTGGAGGAGCCATAGCAGAGGAAGACTATATAGATGACATTGTAAATGGAAGTTTAGAATGCGGGACTATCGCCATGATAGGCGATGGTGGGAATCCTGATTTTTATAGATGGGGGATAGAGGCTATAAAAAAAGTGGACGGTAATGGTGTGGCAATCATCAAACCCCGGGAAAATTCTGAGATTATAAAAAGAATAAGGATGGCAGAAGATGCAGGGGCACTAGCTGTAGGTATAGATGTAGACGGAGCTGGATTATTGGTTATGAATACCATGGGGCAGCCTGTAGGACCAAAATCAGTGGAAGAGTTAAAGGAATTGGTGGCTTCAACTAAATTACCGTTTATATTAAAGGGGATCCTCAGTGTAGAAGAAGCTAAAATAGCCATGGAAGCAGGAGTGGCAGGGATCATAGTATCAAATCATGGGGGACGTGTGTTAAACGGCACTATCAGTTCTGTAGAGACTCTAACTGAAATATCTGCAGCTGTAGGAGATAAAATGGTAGTAATAGCTGATGGAGGAGTCAGAGAAGGTATGGATATAGTGAAATTCTTAGCCCTTGGAGCTCACTGTGTATTGGTGGGGAGACCAATTATTTGGGGAAGTGTAGGAGGCAGAAAAGAAGGAGTTAGATTAACTTTAGAAACTTTGAAAAATCAATTATACCAGGCCATGATACTGACAGGTGCCGGAAGTTTAGAAAAAATAAATAAAAGTATGATATACAGGGATTAATTAAAAAAATAAG
>DAOUPY010000375.1 GCA_030625925.1 Fusobacteriaceae bacterium
TATTGGTAAAAGTAGAAGATGTGGAAGAGTTAGTTCAAGGAGTAGAATCTGGGATAAAAAATAAAGATAAATATCTTGAAAAACTGAAAAGAAGAGTTGAGGAATTTAGCAGTAAAAATATAATAAAAGAATATGAAAAAATAATAGAAGCAAAATAAGACTGTTTTATTAGGAGTAGACAGATGAGAGAAAGAATAAATGTAAAAAAAATAAATGTAAAAAAAATAAATGTAGAAAATATAATGAATGTTTTAGTAGTTATATTTTCTTTGTTAATGTTTACAAAACTTAAAATTTTAAACGCTGCTTTCCCATTTATGGTTATATGTTTTTTAATCAAAATTAAAAAAGAAGGATATAAAAAAACGGGGTACGAATTACCGATATTCTTTTTTATTGCCGCTATAGGTTTAAGTTTATTAGATGCTTATAATGTCGGTTTTGGTTTGAAAATGTATCAGAGGACGATAGTATTTTTAATACTACCGTTAATCATAGGGCAGTTTAAATTTGAAGAAAAAACAAAGCGAAACATATTGATTGGATCGATAATGGGTATTATATATTTAGTTATTTGCGGTATTTTAGAAGTAAATGGATATATTCCGAATCTATATGGAAGCAGAGTCAGCGGGGGAATACAGCTTTGGATATACGGTTTATGGTTATCGTTTGGTGTGGCTATATTGTTGGGGAGTTTATTGTTTTGGAATAAAAATATTAAAATAAAAATAATACTAGGATTAATATTGATATGCAATCTGTATATTTTAGTGTTAAGTCAAAGTAGGTCTGGATATGTGGCCGGTATAACAGTTATTTTATCTATGTTTTTTATAAAATATGGAAGAAAACTAATGATTCCGTTGGGAATAGGCTTTTTAATGTTTGGAATAATAGTTATAAAAAATCCAACTAATAATTATGTTCAAAGAGTTAAGAGTATAACTAATGTAAAAACCAATTCAAGTAATATAGGAAGACTTGAAATATGGTCACAGGGGATAGAGGCTTTTAAAAAACATCCAATTAACGGAGTAGGGTGGAGAAATTTTCAAGAAATAGAAGATCCAAGCAAATATAGCTCTAGAAAAACAACATACCATCATCTTCACCAAAGCCAACTTACTATATTAATGGGAACCGGAATAATAGGCTTTGCAGCATATGCGTATATGATAATTTTTATAATAATTTCTTTGTACAGAAAAAAAGATTATTTTGCGTTAATTACAATGGGGTTATTTATAGCCTCTGAATTTTATGGTTTGACTGAAAGTTCTATTCGATATCAAGAGATTCAAAGAATTATATATTTCTTTTTAGGAATTTCAATAAGTGGAGTCTATATCAATAAAAAAATAAGAAGGTGAAAAAATGGGGAAAAAAATAAGTTTAATAGTTACCATATACAACAGATTAGAGTATGCTAGGAACATAATTCAATGTCTTTTAAATCAAAATACAAACATACAGGAAATTATCTTTGCAGATGACGGATCAAGTGAAATATTAATGGATTATATAGAAGATTTAATACCTAAGTGTAAGTTTAAAATAAAGCATGTTTATCAGGAAGATAGAGGTTTTAGGCTAGCAAAAAGTAGAAATAATGCAGTAAAAGCTGCAGAAGGTGATTGGGTAGTTTTTATAGATCAAGATCTTGTATTTGGTAAAAATTTTATAAAAGATATAATTGATAATTTAGAAAAGAATAAAATATTGATGGGAAGAGCATATTTAACTACTGAATCAGAGAGAAATAAAATACAAAATAAATTAGATAAAGAAAGTTTTTATAGTGAAATAACCAAAGAATTAAAGGATGAAAAACAAATTTTGAATATAGAAAAACTTTATAAAAAGGATAAATTTAGAAGTTTTTTATATAAGTTAAAATTAAAGACAAGAGGAGCAAAGATAGTAGGGTTGTTCTTTGCTCTATCTAAGGAAAATTTTATAAAAATAAATGGGTTTGATGAAAAATATGAGGGATGGGGAAGGGAAGATGATGATTTTGGAAACAGAAATTTTAAATCAGGTGGGAGTACTAAACCGATATTGTTTTCAGAATCAGTAATACATATGTATCATCCATTTGATCCTACAAAAAAAGAAAGTGCTAATGATAAGTACTATGAAAAAAGAAAAAAAGAGATATCAAAAAAAGATTATAGGTGTGAATATGGTGTAGAAACTCCTTTGGGTGAAGATAAGATCTCATATAAAAAATTAAATTAAATTTAGATGAAAAATATTAAAGAAAGGAGAAATAAAGGTGTTTGATGAAAATTATTTTAGAGATTATTTTGATCCTAAAGAACTTAAAAAAAAGAAGTGTTTAAGAGATTACTACGGTAGAAGAAATGTATATGAAGAGATAATAGATGGCGAAAAATATTATATAAAAAAATATCGGCCACATAAACAAAGAAAAAGGGGAATAGCGTTTGGAGTAATTAGAGATAGAGCAGAACACTATAAATATATATCAGATAAATTAAAAAAGATAGGAATCCCCCATGCAGAACCATTAGTAGTTCTTGTAAATAGAATTTCTTTTTTTGAAAGAGAATCGTTATATGTAACCAAAAAAGCAGGAGTTCATCTGGAAGAATATGGAATAGATAAAAAATTAATACAGAAATTTTTTGATTATTTTATAACAATGTTAAAAAATAAA
>DAOUPY010000410.1 GCA_030625925.1 Fusobacteriaceae bacterium
AGCGATTAAAGTAGGAGAAACACCATTTATGACAGGGGAAAATGTTTTTCCTGGGATTTTAGAAAAACATATGGCTCCCAAAGAAAAATATGGAAATATCGTTGTCAAAGAAGGGAGTCTTGATTTTGTATGGGAAGATAACTTAGAAGAGGTCTTCACTGTGGATAAAAACCATCCTTTTCTTATAGAACCAGAAAGATATCATCATGTCATAATCACAGGAAAGGTTAAATTTAAGGTAGAATTTTATAAAATTGAGGAAAAAGTTAAAGAAAGCTGCATAGATGCTCCAAGACCTGGGAAATCTTTTATAAAATAGGCTTGTGCAAATTTAAAAATTCAATAATTTTTTATATCAAAAAATTAGCACTTTTTTACAATATGATTTTTTTACGCGGGAATTCCTAAATTTAATAAGAGTTCCTGTTTTTTTATTTGGCATCTCTCCAATTATTTATTCTCCTAGATATTAAACAAAGGGACACTATATGATATAGTGTCCCTTTTAAATTTACTTTTCTATCCCAAAAGTTATTTTTCCTTTATTTAAAATTTCTTGGGTTCCTATTTTCATTTTTCCATGGAATAAATAGTCATTTAAAGTATCTTTAGTTATATACTTTACTCTATCGATGTTCAATTTACACCTTCCAATTTCGCCAGTTGTTTTTTGGCCAAACATATCATCTTTCATAAGATTTAACCCTATATTTATTAGATCAACCTCATAATCTTGCAAATTTTCTAAAATTATATTTAATTTAAAAGTTGAATTTTCAATGATATTGTAATCAAATTTACTACTTTTTTTTATTATTCCTGTATGTCTGTTTACAGTTATACCATCATGGATAGGATTTTTCTTATCAGGCTCTATTATAAGATCTTCTATATAGATCTTTCCTCCCATATGGTTAGATTTTCTTCCTGTATTGATATTTCCAAAGATTTCTTTGATATCCAAAATATGTAATTTTCTATCTTCAAGTGTAAGCCCTAAATTTACCAGGCTTTTTAATTTATATTGGAAGCGATCCCTAAAACTTGATCCAGGAATATATGCTATATTATTTAAATATTTTATAGTAGGAGAATCAAAGGTTTCCTCTGCTCTATATTTTCCAATGTGTAAGGAATAGACTGATAAAGTTCCCTCTATTATATATTTATTGTTAAATTTACTAAAATCCATTGAATCCCCCTTAATAATATAATTTACCTACAATTATGTAGATGATTTATCATAACATTATTTACATTAAAATTAAACTAAAAATTACTGATTTGCAGTTAAAACATTTGTTATTTTTTGAATTTTTAATACTTTAGATTACGACAAAGTTGTATATATATCATATTCCATACTTTGAAGGATCTTTACCAATTTCAATTATTTTATTTTTTAATTTTTCAATATATTTATAGTCTTCCTCATCATTTTTCCAATACCAATTCCCAAATTTTTCTACTGCTTCTCGAATTAAGACTGCTTTTACAGGATCAACATTATTTTCTAAAAGGATTTTATAAAATAATTTATCTGCATCTTTTTTATCCAGCTGATGGGTATGATAAAGCCAATCATGTATAACGGCTGCTTCCATAAAATGAGGATTAAAAGGAGACCCAATTACCTGCCATGCTAGAGATGGTATGCTGGCTCCATCATATTGAAAAAACTGGGGGATCCATATATCTTTACCTTCATATACAGCCTTAAAATCTTCTGCAACTTCATATGCTTGATCAAGTTTATTTTTATCTGATTGTATAACAGGGAATAATAATAGTCTGCTCATAATGCCTCCTTGAAAAAAATTATAAAACGATAAATCTTACTCTAGAACTATACTATGCATAAAATAAAGTTTATAAATAAATTATATAAAGAAAAAAAGAAAATCCTTTAAAATGTTTTGTACAATAATCAACAAATTTTTTAAGGAGATTTTAATATATTCAAATGAAAAAGGATACAGTTTCTTTTTTATGTAGTATACTTTAATAAATTTATATCAGGGGGGAATTAGATGAAAAACGAAGTTACAGAATATTATAACAAAATAGCTATTCATGAATTGGAAAGGTCAAAGAAAAATCAAAGTATCTCTATAATAATTACATTAAAGCAGCAGCTCAATATTGTGAGAAACCGCAATATAGGGATGCTACTGAACATCTAGTTATAGTTGTGAAAAAATAAAAAGTCATAAAGAAATATGGGAGGGGAAAGATGAAAATACTTTATGGAACAACTAATAGTTCAAAAATTAATCATATGAAAAAGATGACTAAAGAGTTAGGGATTGAGATAATTGGTCTGAAAGAGGCAGAAAAAAACTCGATAAAAATAATAGAAGATGGGGAAACTCCTTTGGAGAATGCAGAGAAAAAAGCCAGAGGGTACTTTAAAGAATTTAAAATTCCTGTTTTTGCTT
>DAOUPY010000454.1 GCA_030625925.1 Fusobacteriaceae bacterium
CAGTGGAATTGCAGGAGGGTTTATAGGAGCTCATTTCAATCATAAATTGAGCCATGAAATTATTCATAGAATATTTAATACCGCTATAATAGCTCTGGTGATCTTAAATTTTTACAATGTGGCAAGCAGTTTAGTATAAAGTAAAAAAGAGCGAATTTCTTCGCTCTTTTTTAAAAAACTTATAATTTAAATAAAAGATCTTCATATGTAGGGAATGGCCACATCTTGTGTTCTACTATTCCTTCTAAAATATCTCCATGAGTTCTCAATTCTTTCATAAGAGGCAATAATTCATCTTTAGTAAAATTAACTCTTAGAGTTATACCTTCTAAATTATTTAACTCTTCTAATTTTTCTTCTAGTTTTCCAGCAGTATTATATAAACCAGCACTATTTTTTAGACAGAAGCCAGAAGTTCTTTCTGAGTTAGTGTAAATTCTTCTCCCAATATTTTAGAAGATTTCTTTATTATTTCAGCCAGCTCTAGAGCGTATCTATTAGATGCCGGGTAGATGTCTTGGATAGCCATCTTAATCATCACAGCTGATTCTGTAACTATTTGGGTATAATAATTTTCAGCATAGATGTTATACCTAGATATTAATTCTCCCTCAGATAACACTCCGTGTCGTGCAAATAACTCAACTGTTTCAGTAGTAGTATAAGCTCCCAATACATCTGTTGTAGATTTTAAATTAGGCAGTCCTCTTTCCTCGGCTTCCTGCACCCACTCTTCCCCATAACCATTTCCAGAGAAGATTATTCTTTTATGTTCTTTGTATGCTTTAGATACTAATTTTTGAATCCCTTTAGTCTTATCTTCTATTCCCTCTAATTCATCGGCAAATTCTTTTAACACATCTGCCATGATTGTATTTAACATAACGTTGGGTGTAGAGGTGCTTTGACTTGATCCAGGCATTCTAAATTCAAATTTATTTCCAGTAAATGCAAATGGAGATGTTCTGTTTCTATCGGTGATATCCATAGGCAGCTTAGGTAAAGAATCTACACCAATTTCTAATTTACCTTTAGTTTCTAATTTTTCATCAGTTTTCTTGAAGATAGTTTCTAATTCATCTCCTAAGAAGATTGAGATGATAGCTGGTGGAGCCTCATGACCTCCTAATCTGTTGTCATTGGATGCACTTGCAGTAGAAAGTCTAAGGAGCGGTGCATATTTATCTACAGCCTTTATAACTGCAGCAACAAAGATTAAAAATTGTGCGTTTTCTTTAGGATTTTTTCCAGGATCAAATAAGTTGATTCCGTCATCGGTAGCTAAAGACCAGTTATTATGTTTACCGGAGCCATTTATACCTGCAAATGGTTTTTCATGTAATAACGCCACTAAATCATGTCTGCTGGCTACTTTATTTATAGTGTCCATGAGAAGTTGATTTTGATCGGTAGCTACATTTGTAGTGCTATAAACAGGTGCAAGTTCAAACTGGTTAGGAGCTACTTCGTTATGCTTTGTTTTAGAAGGAATTCCTAGTCTCCATAATTCATTGTCTAATTCCCTCATGAAGGCAGCGACTCTTTCCTCTATAGTTCCGTAGTAATGACTTCTAAGCTCCTGTGATTTAGCAGGTTTTGCTCCAAATAATGTTCTGCCAGTATGAGCCAGGTCCAATCTTTTGTTAAATAGATTTTTTTCAACTAAAAAATATTCCTGTTCTGCTCCTAAACATGTACTGATATGCTGGGAAGTATTGTTACCTAAAACCTTTAAGATTCTAAGAGCCTGTTTTTCAACGGCATTCATAGATCTAAGCAAAGGTACTTTTTTATCTAAAGCTTCCCCTGTATAGGCAACAAAGGCGGTCGGGATGTATAGTGTAATCCCTGTATTATCATCCTTTAAAAAGGCCGGAGAGGTAGTATCCCAAGCAGTATACCCACGGGCTTCAAAGGTAGATCTCAGTCCGCCATTTGGAAATGAAGAGGCGTCTGATTCTCCCTTAATTAACTCCTTTCCAGAGAATTCCATTATGATTTGTCCGTCCCCGATAGGAGAGATGAAAGAATCGTGTTTTTCTGCAGTCAGGCCATTCAATGGTTGGAACCAATGGGTAAAATGAGTAGCTCCTTTTTCTA
>DAOUPY010000019.1 GCA_030625925.1 Fusobacteriaceae bacterium
TTTTTCCACGCAGCAGTTCTTGTATATAGTTTTGTTCTCCATTTTGCTCTATTGTATAAAATATCTTTTGTACAAATGGAAAAGTTATAGTCTTATTTTTAAATTTTTCGAAATACTTTTTATCCTTTAAACAAAGTTTCAGTGTTTCTAATTCTAATTCATCTATTTTTAATGATTTTGTTTTTAAAAGCGGTCTTTCTATTATTTTAGACCCTGCAGTCTCTTCATTGTTTAGTATTAAGATCTTTTTTAATATTTCAATCTCTTTTTCCATCCCTAAAGACACCGACAGTTTGTTCAAATACAAGCTTTTTTCCAAATCCGTTTCTACAGATAGAAAAAACTCCTTAAATCTACCTATAAAATTTTGCTTTGCCATAAAATTACTCAGATCATATTCCCTAACATAATAATCATATAAAAAATCAAAGATCTCCTTTGAGTTTTTTACAGATTTCAAAAATTCAGTCTTACCATATTTTTTTAAAAATTCATCGGGATCTTTCGCATTTTTTAATTCTAAAACCCTTATATTAAATCCATATTTCTTTAAGACTAGACTGGCTTTTTCACTGGCTACCCTACCGGCATTATCCATATCAAAAGCGATTATCACATTGGATGTATATCTTTTTAAGAGTTCAGCCTGTTCATTGGAAAAAGCTGTTCCTAAAGGAGCCAAAGCTACATCAAACCCGTAGGCGTGAGCTGCCAGTACATCCATATATCCTTCCATTAGAAGGGCATAATTTTTTCTCCTGATGCTGCTTCCCTTGTTTTTTATTCCATAGAGATTGCGTCCTTTATGAAATACCGGGGTTTCTGGTGAGTTCAGATATTTTGCAAGATCTTTTCTGTCACTCATAGTTCTTCCGCCGAAAGCGATTACATTTCCACTGGGTGAGTAGATAGGATAAATTACCCTGTCACGAAAGGTATCGTAATACCCCTTGTCACCACTCTTTATTAAACCTAATTTAGATAGGATTGGAGGATCATACCCCTTCTCTAGTAAATGATTGTATAATGAATCCCAGCTATTTAGTGCATAACCTAAATTATTTTCCTCTATAAAATCAGGCTGCATCCCCCTATTATTCAAATAAGAAAGTGCTTCCCTTCCAGAGTTAGAAAAAATATTTTTCTTAAAAAATGAAAGTGCTTCATCTAAGATCTTATAATATTTTTTATTTCTGTCCTCTGAATTACTTCCACTTATAGGACTTATATCTAATTTGTATTTTTTACTCAGTTCATAAATTGCTTCCCCATAACTTAACTTATTATATTCCATATAGAATTTAATAACATTTCCACCTGCACCACATACAAAACATTTATATATGTTTTTCGAGGTACTTACCATAAAGGAAGGATTAGTATCCTTATGAAATGGACAAAGACCTTTATAATTTGAACCTGTCTTCTTCAAATCAACATATTCGCCTATAACCTCTACAATATTTAATTGTGTTATAACCTTATCTAAATCTTCATTTCTAAATCTCATAAAAACACCATCTTAATTTATTTTGATACTACATTTCAGTATATCTCATAATATTCATTATTTCAAGTATTTTTAATAGTATTTTGAATATTTTTTGTTTTACCCCAAAATTAACCTATTTTAACCTATTAGATGTTAATATGAGCCAGAGAAATTTCTCTGGCTCTGAATTTATAATTCTATTTTTCTGTTTATATAAACAGTGGTACCAATACCAACGAAACTATAGACATAAGTTTAACCAATATATTTAATGAAGGTCCAGAAGTATCCTTAAATGGATCTCCTACTGTATCTCCTACTACTGCTGCTTTATGTCTGTCAGATCCCTTTCCATCTCCACCATAACCTGCTTCTATTTGCTTTTTAGCATTATCCCAAGCTCCACCGGCGTTTGCCATCATGATAGCCATTAATATCCCTGTTACAAGTGCTCCTGCTAATAATCCTCCCAAAGCTTCTACAGACCATAGCCCAACAATTACTGGTGCTAATACTGCTAATAATCCTGGTATAACCATCTCTTTTAGTGATGATCTTGTAGAAATATCTATACATCTTTTATGATCGGGTTTAACTGTGTAATCCATAATCCCTGGATTTTCTCTAAATTGTCTTCTAACCTCTTCTACCATTTCCATGGCTGCTTTACCTACTGCTGTCATCGTTAAGGCTGAGAATAAGAATGTAAGCATTCCACCAATGAATAATCCTGCTATTACTTTAGGATTAGTTACGTCAATTACTAATGCTCTTCCCGTCAATGCTTCTATCGACTGTTTATAGGCTGCAAATAGTGACAATGCCGTAAGTGCTGCTGATCCAATGGCAAAACCTTTTCCTACTGCTGCTGTAGAGTTCCCTACTGCATCCAGTCTGTCTGTACAAGCTCTTACCTCTTCTGGTAAGTTACACATCTCTGCTATTCCACCTGCGTTATCTGCTACTGGTCCGTATGCATCTACTGCTACTACCATACCTGTAGTTGATAACATTCCTACTGCTGCAATGGCTATTCCATAGAGTCCTGCAAAGTTAAATGCTGCCAAAATAGCAATTACTATTACTATTATAGGTGCTACAGTAGATTCCATTCCCACTGCTAATCCCTCGATTATACATGTTGCTGGTCCAGTTTTAGCTGCATCTGAAATTCTATTTACTGATTTTTTACCTGTATCAGTATATAAACCTGTAAAATAAGCTATAATTAATCCTGCTATTAATCCAGAAACAATTGCATAAAATACACCCATAGGTATAGCACTGCCCAGTATAGTCTCTGAATATTTAATAACTCCAAAGGCTCCTAAAAGTGCTAAAAGCCCAGAAATTCTAGTAGCATTTTCCAGCTTATGATAAACCTCATCTGGATTATCTGTTTTTACTGTAAATGTTCCAATTATAGATGCTATAATCCCTATAAATGCTATTAAAATTGGTAATACAACCAGTGCCATTCTCTGTCCTGGCATAAGCCCTGAAAGAGTTGATCCCAGCGCCATGGTAGCTATCATCGAACCTACATATGATTCAAATAAATCGGCTCCCATCCCTGCTACGTCTCCTACATTATCTCCCACATTGTCTGCAATAGTTGCTGGATTTCTCGGATCATCTTCAGGTATTCCTGCTTCGACCTTTCCTACCAGGTCAGCGCCTACATCGGCTGCCTTGGTATAGATTCCCCCGCCTACTCTGGCAAATAAGGCAATCGATGATGCTCCCATCCCAAATCCTGTTATAATTTTCATATCTGCACCAAATATTATAGTAAGTGCTGATATCCCTATAAGACCCAGCCCTACTACTGCTAATCCCATTACGGCTCCACCTGCAAAAGCTACATCTAAAGCTTTGGATAGTCCCCCATCTCTGGCAGCTATAGCTGTTCTTCCATTGGCTTTAGTAGCTATCCTCATCCCTATATTTCCTGCAACTCCTGATGTAATTGCCCCCAATATAAAGGTAAGTGCCACATACGGACTCAAAAATATTCCCAATAAAATTGAAACTCCTAAAACGAACCATACCAATACCTTGTATTCAGCATGTAGAAATGCCATTGCACCTTCTCTGATCGCTTCTGTTATTTCTTCGACTTTAACATCATTAATTTCATATTTATTTACTTTTGCAGCGTAAAAATATGAAGCTATCAATGCTAACAGCCCACCAACTATTCCCAACAACAATAAATTAACCATAACCATTTTCCCCCTATAAATTTTTGTTTCACCTAAGGTGTCTTTTGAAACTTTGTTTCCATAAATTTAAGTAAGTGATATATAAGTATAATTTCATTCAGTCTAAGTATAGTTTATATTTTTTCTTTTTCAAAATTAATTTTTTATCATTTTGTAGATTTTCTTTATATAAAAATAAAAGCCAAGCAATTTGGTTGACTCTTAAGTTAATTTTTTTTATACCTTTAATATTCAGTCCATTTTTTACCTTCCATACTATACTCCTCTACCCCTGTATATGGCTTTAGAAATAAATCCAATGAATCTTTTTTTATTTCTATATTTCCAGGTCCTGAAGCATTATAATGAACAAATCCACCATATTTTAATAGTGTTTTATTTTTATCCTTGCTACCACCTATTTTTAAATAATTTGGATTTCCTCTATCATATATTTCTTGAGCTTTTGAATCTAATTTATCATATATTTCTTGCGTAGTTATGTAAATAGATCCTCCGCTTGTTGAATCTAAAATCATTTTTTCCAATAAAATAACATTTGCTATCGTTCTTGCTGTCCCCAATACTGCTATGGCTTTAGAATCCTTTGCCTTAGCTAACTGCTCCCTTAATTTAGGAGCCAGGGTGGTCGCTAATATACCTATTATTGCTATTACTACCAACAGTTCTATCAATGTAAATCCTTTTTTAATTTTTTTCATTCCTCCTCTCCTTATATTTCAAATTTTATTTCTACGATACTGTTATATTTTAAAACATAACATATATTTAATTTCTTTACATCTTTTTTAAGTTTATTTTTATAATTATTTAATGAAAAATCTAATGAAAAATAAAACAACACTAAAAAAGCCAACCAATTTGATTGACTCCTAAGTTATTTAACTATATATTTTTTAAATCCATCACTATATATTTCAGACATATCAGCTTTTACTATCATTACTTCTAAATCATCTATATTATTGACATAATCTATCACATCTTCTATGGGCATGGAAAAAAAAGCTGTAGAATACATATCAGTAAAGAAACCATTCTCTCCAATAACTACTACCATTTTTCTGTCCCTTACAGGATAACCAGTATCTCTGTCTATTAGATGATGGTATTTTTTACCATCTATCTCTACATAGATTTGATAATCTCCAGATACCCCCATGGATTTATCGTCTATTCCGACAATATGATATATCTTGGCCGGGTCTTCTGGATTTTGCAATCCCACCTTCCAAGACTCCCCTTCTGGTTTGGTATTCAAAGTTTCAATACTGGATATAGCACTTATAAAGCCGTGTTTCATCCCATTTTCTGCTAATATAATCTTAGCCCTATGGATAGCATACCCCTTCAGAAATGATCCTGTATCTATCTCATTTTTAGAAGTTTTCAACCTGATTTTATCCCCTATAACTTCAAGATTGCTGTAATCTACCGTAACAATAGCTTGTTCCAACTGATCTTTTTTAGGAATTTTTATTTTATCAGATTCATCAAAAAACCCCCAGACTTTCATCAGTGGAGTTATAGTGATATCATATTTAGTTTTACTCAAATTATAGGTTTTTTTCACACCTGAAAATAGATATAAACCTTCATTATCTAATTGAAAATACTTACCTGGATTATGGTTCAATTTATAGATCAAACTATCCTCTTTATGAGTATTAAATTTGTCATCGATCCTTTCAATCTCCTCAAAAGCCAAATCCATTGCTTTTTTGGCTTTTGCAGAATTTTCAGAATAAACTACCATATCTATCATCGTCCCAAAGGCAAATTTTCTCTCTACTATTTTTTTCTTTTCTTTCTTTCCACATCCAATCAGAAGCAATAAGATAAAAATTAATAGAATTTTTTTCATACTATCCCTCTATTTTTCCTCTCACTAATTCTACTTTCCCTTCCATTACTTCTTTACAAGCTATCTCTGCTATAGTCTCTTTTTTTCTTACTTTTACTAAAGGAGCTTCTCCACCTGCTATTTGACCATACCTTTTTCCCAGGGTCATTGCTAATTTATATTTGTTAGGTATTTTTTCTAATAATTCATCATAAGTTACTTTCTTTTTCATTTTTATTCCTCCATCATTAGTTGCTTTCTTTTCCTATTATATCTATCAATTCCGATACAGATTTATCCACAGTCTCATTAACTATCACATGATCATATTCATCTTCGAAAGCCATCTCTTTCAGAGAATTTTTCAGTCTTAGCTGCACAGTTTCTTCTGCTTCAGTACCTCTTCCACGAAGTCTTTCCTCTAATATTTTTTCTGTAGGAGCTTTAAAGAAAACTAAACATGCGTCTTCAAATCTTTTTTTAATTTGAATTCCACCCTGCACGTCTATCTCTAAGACTACATTTTCCCCACGATTTAATCTAGATTCTGCTTCAGACTTTAATGTCCCATAATAATTTCCGTGTACATTAGCATACTCTAAAAATTCATCATTTTCTATTCTTTTTTCAAATTCTTTCAAAGTTAAGAAATAATATTCCCTGCCATCTTCTTCCCCTTCTCTAGGAGATCTAGTAGTTGCTGATGTGGCTAAATTGATATTTAGGTCTCTGCGAACTTGTTTACATACTGTTGATTTACCTGCCCCACTTGGACCAGATACAACAAATAACCTTCCTCTTCCCATATTTATTCTCCTTTTTATTCCCTCTCACCCTATCTCTCTCCAAAGGAGAGGAAAATACTAAATTATTTATACTCCATTTTTCCCTACCATGGTTCATATTAAAAACAATCAGGATCTCTAGTATATTTATAGTAAAATAGGCGACTAAGTCGCCTACCTTTTAATTTTCTTCTACAGTCTTTATATGTAAATCTTCGTATTCATGGAATCCTGTCCCTGCTGGTATTCTCTTACCAATGATTACGTTTTCCTTCAATCCTTCTAAGTAATCTTCCTTACCTTCAATTGCTGCATTTGAAAGTACCTTAGTAGTTTCCTGGAATGATGCCGCTGAGATGAAACTATCAGTATTTACTGCTGCCTTGGTGATACCTTGGATTACACATTTATACTCTATTTCCTGCTTCCCAGCTTTTCTAAGTACACTATTTTCAAGGTCTGCCGTTCTCTTTTCGATAACTTCTTCCTCTAAGAATAATGAACCTCCAGCTTTTAAGATTATTACTTTCTTGAACATCTGCTTAACAATGATCTCGATATGCTTATCGTTTACCGAAACTCCTTGATCTCTGTATACTTGCTGTACAGATTCCAGGATAAATTGCTCTGCTTCTACTAAACCTTTGATCTCAAGTACGTCATGTGGTGAAATAACACCTTCAATCAACTTGTCTCCGGCTTTTACTATCATTCCATCGGTAACAATTAAATGTTCTCCCATTGGAATCAAGTATTCTTTAACTATCTCAGAATCTTCTATAGATCTTACTAAAAGTATTCTCTGACCTTTCTTCTTCTTTCCAGTAACTTCTACCTTACCATCAATTTGAGTTAAGATAGCTTTACCTTTAGGATTTCTAGCCTCGAATAATTCTTGTACTCTTGGAAGACCACCTGTGATGTCTTTTGTTCCTGATGTTTCTGGGATGATTTTAGCTACGATGTCTCCTTCGTATACTTTATCTCCCTCTTTCATCAATAAATATGCTCCATATGGAATTACATATTCTGCAACTTTTTCATCCTTAGAGTTAAATATAATAACTCTTGGGTTGACATCTCCAGTTTCTACTGGTTTGATTGCAAGATATTCAGTAACATCATATTTTTCATCATATATTTCTTTGATAAACAGTTCTCTATATTCAATTCTACCATCTTTTTCAGCGATAATAGGGATATTGTATGGGTCAAATTCTGTCAGTGTATCTCCATCTTTTACTGTTTGTCCTTCCTCTACTCTTAGGATTGAACCAGTTGTTACTGTATATTCATATGTTCCAACAATTATCTTAGAACCTTGAGAAACTACTTGTAATTCATTAGTTTCCTTATTCAATAGAGTTCTAATTTCTTGGAATTCTACAACTCCATCGTTTTCTGCTTTGATAGTGTTTTGAGCGATCGATGTAGATGCAACTCCTCCTGTATGGAAAGTTCTCATTGTAAGCTGTGTACCAGGTTCTCCGATAGACTGGGCTGCGATTACTCCTACAGCTTCTCCTAACAGGATATCTCTATGGTTAGATAAATCTCTACCATAACACTTTCTACAAACTCCCTTTTCAAGAGCACATGTCAATGGAGATCTGATCTTAACCGATCTAACACCTTTATCTACGATAATTTGTGCTACCTTCTCATCCATCATTGTACCTCTAGGGTATAATAATTCATCGTTATGATAAAGATCTATCGCTATTACTCTACCTAAAATTCTTTCATGCAGGTATTCAATGATCTTACCTTCTGAAATCAGGTTTGCAACTTCGATGTTTTCATGAGTTTTACAGTCGTCTTCATTTACAATAACTTCATGTGATATATCTACTAATCTTCTTGTTAAGTAACCTGAGTCAGCTGTTCTCAGAGCCGTATCTGCCAGTCCTTTTCTTGCTCCATGTGATGACATGAAGAATTCCATTACTGTCAGTCCCTCTCTAAAGTTGGCTTTGATAGGTACTTCGATGATCTTACCAGTTGTGTCAGCCATTAGTCCTCTCATGGCAGCTAGTTGTCTCATCTGTGCGATGGAACCTCTGGCACCTGAGTTGGCCATCATGTTTACCGGATTAAAGTCATCTAGACCATTCATCATCTCTGTAGTTACATCTTCGGTAGCCTGTGACCAGATTGCAACTGTTCTTCTATATCTTTCTTCATTGATGATCTCACCACTTTTATAATCTATATTGATTTGTGCTACTGCTTCATCGGCTTTTGCTAAGATAGCTTTTTTAGTTTCAGGAATCGTCATATCCTCTATTCCTACAGTTATTCCTGCTAAACATGCATAGTGGAAACCAAAGTCTTTGATATCATTGATCAACTTAGCTGTGATAGTGAATCCTTGATTTTTAAATAAATCTGTAATCAATTCTTTTAACTGCTTCTTACCAAATGTTACATCATATCTCTTAGCTTCATGTGGTAATAGTGCATTGAATAAAAGTCTTCCCACAGTTGTAGTTACCATCTTTTTATCTTCACCTTCACCCATTCTTACATTAACAAGTGCGTGAGTTTCGACGATATTATTCTGGTAAGCTGTGATAGCCTGGTTCTTATTTGAGAAGTTCATTCCTTCCCCTTTAGCACCTGGTTTTTCTTTGGTCATATAGAAACAACCCATTACCATATCTTGAGATGGTACAGCTATAGGTTCACCATTTGATAGTGCTATAATATTATTTGAAGCCATCATAAGAGTTTTCGCTTCCATGATAGATTCAGGTGATAATACTAAATGTACTGCCATTTGGTCTCCATCGAAGTCAGCATTGAATGCTGCACATGACAATGGATGTAATCTGATTGCCTTACCTTCAATTAATACTGGTTGGAAAGCTTGGATAGATAATCTATGCAGTGTTGGGGCTCTGTTCAATAATACTGGATGATCAGCGATTACATCTTCAATTACTTCCCATACACAGTCATCTGCATCTTCTACTAATTTCTTAGCAGTCTTAATAGTTCCAGCTATCTCTCTTTTTACTAATTCTCTCATTATAAATGGCTTGTATAGTTCGAGTGCCATCTTCTTAGGAATTCCACATTCATGTAGTTTTAACGTTGGTCCTACTACGATTACCGATCTTGCTGAGTAGTCCACACGTTTTCCTAATAAGTTTTGTCTGAATCTTCCCTGCTTACCTTTAAGCATATCTGATAATGACTTTAACTCTCTATTATTTTGAGCTACTACTGGTTTACCTCTTCTACCGTTGTCGATAAGGGCATCCACAGCTTCCTGCAGCATTCTTTTTTCATTTTTTACTACGATTTCAGGTGCACCGATATCGAGTAATTTCTTCAATCTGTTATTTCTGTTGATTACTCTTCTATACAGGTCATTTAAGTCTGAAGTAGCAAATCTTCCACCATCTAATTGTACCATTGGTCTAAGATCAGCAGGAATGATAGGAACACTCTTAAGTATCATCCAAGCAGGACTATTTTTAGAAGATAATAAGTCTCTTACAACCTTTAATCTCTTCACTAATTTTTTTCTTTTTTGAGCAGAAGTAACCTCTTCAAAATCCTTCTCTAATTCTTTAGATAATTTTTTAAGATCAATTCTTTCCAATAATTTTAATATTCCTTCAGCACCCATCTTAGCTTCAAAAGCTTTTCCGTGCTGCTGTCTGAATAATTTATATTCTCTCTCAGTTAATATCTTTCCAACTTCTAAACCAGTATCAGCAGGGCTTAATACTAAGTATCTAGCAAAGTAAAGTACCGATTCTAATTCCTTTGGAGATATACCGATTAAAAGAGCCATCTTATTAGGAGTTCCCTTAGAGTACCAGATATGTGCTACTGGTGCTGCTAATTGAATATGTCCCATTCTTTCTCTTCTTACCTTTGATTTAGTTACTTCAACCCCACACTTTTCACATACAAGACCTTTGTATCTCATTCTCTTGTATTTTCCACAAGCACATTCCCAGTCCTTTGTTGGTCCGAATATTCTTTCACAGAATAAACCATCAAATTCAGGATTTAACGTTCTATAGTTTATTGTTTCTGGTTTTGTTACCTCTCCAAATGACCACTCCTGGATCTTCTCTGGGGATGCAAGTTTAATTCTAATTTTTTCGAAGTTTTTTATACCCATACTATTAAATAGCCTCCTTAATTAAATCTTTTCAAAAATAAGCTTTTTATAAGGGAAGGTTTCAGTGCGAAAATTAAAATTTCCACACTGTATTCTTGTTCTAACCCTATCTATATTTTCAAACTACTAGTTTGATTTATCTTCTTCTTTTAAGTCAGCCAATGAGAATTCAGTAATGATCTCCTCTTTTGCTAAGTCACTTGAAACATCTATTACGTCACCTTCGGTATCAAACAATTCAATATCCAATGCTAAAGCTTGGAATTCTTTTAATAATACTTTAAATGATTCTGGTAAACTTGGTTCTGGCATCTCTTCACCTTTAACGATAGCTTCATAGGTCTTAGTTCTACCCATAACGTCATCTGATTTTACCGTTAACATCTCTTGCAAGATGCTAGAAGCTCCATATGCTTCAAGTGCCCAAACTTCCATCTCTCCTAGTCTTTGCCCACCAAATTGTGCTTTTCCACCTAGTGGCTGCTGAGTTACCAATGAGTATGGTCCAATTGCTCTAGCATGCATCTTATCTTCAACCAAATGGTGAAGTTTAAGGATATACATACGTCCAACAGTTACAGGATTATCAAATGCTTCTCCTGTTCTTCCATCTATTAAGTTTACCTTACCAGATCTATCGAAACCAGCTTCCTCTAGGTAATTTTTTATAGTTGCCTCATGTCCACCAGACTCTTTGTCTCCACTATCAAATACTGGAGTTTCGATGTATACACCGTCGTCTCCATCTTCATCTTTCATAAATCCAAGAGCTAGTCCTAAATGTACCTCTAGTACTTGCCCGATATTCATCCGTGATGGTACCCCTAGTGGGTTAAGTACGATATCAACATGTGTTCCATCCTCTAAGAATGGCATATCTTCTGCAGGTAAGACTCTCGAAATTACCCCTTTATTTCCATGACGTCCAGAGATTTTATCTCCTACGTTTATCTTTCTCTTTTCAGCGATAAATATTCTGATAGATCTATTGATCCCAGCCTTTAATTCATCTCCATTTTCTCTAGCTAATTCCAAGATCTCTACTACTGTACCTTTAGAACCGTGAGGCATTTTTAATGATGTATCTCTTACGTCTCTGGCTTTTTCACCAAAGATAGCTCTGAGTAATTTTTCTTCTGCAGGTGGTTCAGTCTCTCCTTTTGGAGTAGTCTTTCCTACCAAGATATCTCCTGGTCCTACTTTTGCTCCGACTCTTATGATTCCTCTTTCATCCAGGTTTCTAAGAGCTTCATCTCCTACATTAGGGATCTCTCTAGTTATCTCTTCATCTCCTAACTTAGTAGATCTAGCATCTACTTCATACTCTTCTATATGAAGTGAAGTAAATACATCTTCCTTTCTAAGTCTGTCAGATATCAAGATTCCATCCTCGAAGTTATATCCTTCCCAAGGCATGAATGCCATCAAGATATTTCTTCCAAGTGCTAAGTCTCCACCCTTTGTAGATGGACCATCTGCTAAGATAGTTCCCACTTCTACTTTTTGACCCATGTTTACTAATGGTGTTTGATGTAAACACATAGCTTGGTTAGATCTTTCAAAGTTTAACATTTTATATACGTGGTCTTTAGATCCACTCTTTGTTTTTTCAGTTATTATTATCTTGCTGGCGTCTAAACTAGTTACCTCACCAGTTGTTCTAGAAACAACAACGGCTCCTGAATCTACTGCTACCTTTCTCGCAAGACCAGTTCCAACAAATGGAGCTTCTCCTCTAAGTAAAGGTACTGCTTGTCTTTGCATGTTTGATCCCATTAATGCTCTATTGGCATCATCATGCTCTAAGAAAGGAATTAATCCAGCTGATACAGATACTACCTGCTTAGGAGATACATCTAAATAATCTATCTTTTTACC
>DAOUPY010000312.1 GCA_030625925.1 Fusobacteriaceae bacterium
TTTTCTCCTCTTCCCCTATAGTTAACTTTGAAACACAAGCAACTCCCAGATCTTTTATCACCGCTCTTTTTATTGCTTCAGTCCCTCCAAAAACAAAGACATTTTTATCTCTTATTCCCATAGCATCTTCGTAAGTTTTTCTGCTGCCGCTCCCTTTTTCCCTGAGGATGAAAGTTTCTTCTTCTAATTTTTTACGATCTATTTTTTTTTTCCATTTTTTATTAGGAGATGATATTATTATCAGTTCATCTTCCCAAAGATCCATTGTTTCTAACTCTTCTACCACTACTTTTCCTTCGACTAGTCCTATGTCTATATTATTTTTTAATAAATCCTCTGATATTTCCTGAGTATTTGTAATATATAATTCTATATCGACTTTAGGATATTCTTGTTTGAAGTCGGCTATTATATCAGGCAAAAGATATGTTCCTATAGTTGTGCTAGCCCCTATCCTTAGACTTCCAGACCTAATTTCCCTCATATCTTCCATTACTTTCTGTGATTCTTCATATAAATTTAATATCCTTAGGGCATATTTTTGAAAGACCTTTCCCTCTTCTGTTATATAAAGTTTTCGGCCAAGCCTTTGAAATAATTTAACCTTCATTTCTTCTTCTAATTCTTTTATAACCTGACTTATGGAAGGCTGGCTTATATAAAGAACCTTGGCTGCTTCTGTCATATTAAGCATCTCAGATACAGTATAATAGATCTCTAATTTTCTTATAGTCATAATAGTTCCTCCTTTTAATAGGTTTATACCTACCCTTTATATAAAATATAAATATTTAACTTGTTCTTAATTTTAATTGTAAGATAAGTTCTAGATCTTTATTGAATATTATATTTAAAATATATCATTCAAAGAGCCTTTAAGTAAATAATTTAATATTAAAAATTAAGGGATATATGAGTTGTTTGAGTTTAATTATTTTTTAAAAAAAAGAGAGGTTAGGCATGAAAAATATTGGATTGGTACTAGAAGGTGGAGGAACTAGAGGAGTTTATAGTACAGATGTTGATGAGATCATTAGACCTTCTCAAAACATCAATGCTTCTATGATAGAGCACGATATAGATAAATCAAATAAATGTTATGAAATAGGTTGGCTGCAAGGTATAGATGAGATACAAAAAGGTTAAAGACTTTTTAGAGGTTTAAAATTAATTTAGAGATTTTATATAACTTTAGTCTAAACCTTGATCTGTCAAGGGATAGATTGGTTTTGTTTTGCAACTTTTGAGTTTTATTTTATACTTGGAATGGAATTGCGAACTAAAAAAACATATGCTATACTCAAAGTACAGACTAAAGTTAATTAAATGGAGGAAGATATGAAAAAAATATTAATAATATTTATAGCTGTGACCTCTATTACTTTTGGTTCAGAGATGTATGGAGATATATCTAATGAACATTGGGCATATAGAGCAATTGAAAATCTGTATATAAATGGAATTCTGCCTAAAGATTCCACAAGTTTTGACGGAGATAAAAACATCAATAAGTATGACCTGGTTTATTATCTGTCTAAAACTCTGAACAAGATAGATGAAACTAAAGCTAGTCAGTCAGATTTATTGATATTAGAACACCTGGTATATGATTTTTCCAATGAATTAAACAAGATGGGGTTCAATTCAGATCTGTATATAAAGAAGATAAAAGCCAATGAAGATAACATAGAGCTCTTAAAAAAAAGAGTTAGAAACAATGAGCTTGAGATTGAAAAATTAAAGTTGGAATTGGAAAAGGTGAAATAATTGATATTTTGTCTATTTAAAATTAAGTAATTATAGGAGGAGAAAAGATGAGAAAATTATCATTTGATTTTTCTAATAATGACCAGTTTTTTGGTGGTCATGAATTAGAATTTATGAATACTCATATCGAGACAGCTGAAAAAGCATTGATGGAAGGTACAGGAGCAGGAAAAGATTTCTTAGGCTGGGTAAATTTACCAGAAGATCATGATAAAGCTGAATTTGAAAGGATAAAGGTCGCTGCCCAAAGGATAAAAAAACAATCAGAAGTTCTAATTGTAGTTGGGATAGGAGGATCTTATTTAGGAGCTAAATCAGCAATAGAATTCTTAACACATACATTCTATAATGAATTACCTAAGGAAAAAAGAGATACTCCAGAGATATATTTTGCAGGAACAAATATTTCAGGAACTTATCTAAAACATTTAATAGAACTGATTGGAGATAGAGATTTCTCAGTAAATGTAATTTCAAAATCAGGTACAACTACTGAACCAGCAATAGCTTTTAGAGTATTAAAGAAGTTACTTATAGAAAAATATGGAAAAGATGAAGCGAAAAATAGAATATACGCTACAACAGATGCAGAAAAAGGAGCATTAAAAAAACTGGCTACAGGTGAAGGGTATGAAACATTTGTAGTCCCTGATAATGTAGGTGGAAGATTTTCTGTATTAACAGCAGTAGGGTTATTACCTATAGCAGCAGCAGGAATAGATATCGACGCACTTATGGCAGGAGCCGCAGATGCAGTGGAAGATTATAAAAAACCATATGCTGAAAACGACTGTTATAAATATGCTGCCACGAGAAATATCCTTCATAGAAAGGGTAAAGACATAGAATTACTGATAAACTATGAACCAAGATTACACTATATTGCAGAGTGGTGGAAACAGTTGTACGGAGAGTCTGAAGGTAAAGATAACAAGGGATTATATCCTGCATCAGCTGATTTTACTGCAGACCTGCATTCTTTAGGGCAATATATCCAAGATGGAAAGAGACATCTTTTCGAAACTCTGATCAACATAGAAACTCCGGAATTAGATATGGTTATTGAAGAAGATGACTTAAATTTAGATGGATTAAACTATTTGGCGGGGAAAACTATGGATTATGTAAATAAGATGGCAGCAGAGGGAACCAGGTTAGCTCATAGAGATGGAAATGTACCTAACTTAACTATCAACTTACCGGAAGCTACCCCTTATCACTTAGGATATATGTACTACTTCTTTGAAAAAGCTTGTGCAATCAGTGGATATCTTTTAGGAGTAAATCCTTTTGACCAGCCAGGTGTAGAAGCATATAAGAGCAATATGTTTGCATTATTGGAAAAACCAGGATTTGAAAAAGAAAC
>DAOUPY010000140.1 GCA_030625925.1 Fusobacteriaceae bacterium
TTAATGAAAATCCTTTTGAAAAACTCAATAGAAGTTAAATTATATCTCTGATCGAGTGCTTGTGGTGAAACTTCAATATCTTTTTTTATTTCAAAATACGAGGTCAGCTCTTCTAAAGTAGATGTACAAATATTGTTCCCACTAAAACAGTTAAGGTGAAGAAATTCTAATGGAGTAATTTTACCTCTGTTTCTTTTTTTGAATCCGGAATTAATTGCTAAAGTATCTATCTCTTTTCTAGAGAAAAAATTGTTAAGTGTTTTAAATAATTTTTTGTTGTTCAAATGAAAAACCTCCTTCAAGTAGTCCTTGAAAGAGGTTATCATATTTTCTGTTAAATTTAAAGTTAGCTTGATAGGTATGGAGCTGAGCTCCTCCTTTTTTTAAAGTTTTCCTATAAAATTTACAAACCATCCCTTTGCATCATAATCACTCTTTGTAAGATCATCATCAAAGGAAGTAAAGTTATATCCTACTCCTACCTTCATATTATTATTGACGTGGTATTGAACGGAAACAAGATATCCCTGTGACATATCTTCTGCATCTCTGGATATAAGCCAGTGGTGCTCTCCCATAATATCCCATTTTTTGATAATATGATAAAGACATTTCACAGCATAGAGTTCAGTAGAGTTACTAAACCAATCTCCATCATCTCTGCCCTCTCTGAGCATGGATTTTTTATAGGCCGCTTTTCCTCCTAAACTCCATTTTTCATTGAGATCATATATCTCTTCAACGGCAAAAATATGTGCTTTTTCATCGCTGGCAGCATCATTCTGACCCTCACTGGGAAGATCATATAAATATGTATATTTACTTATTATATTTAATCTGTCACTCCATACAGGTCTGTAGGCTGCACCAATACTGAGTTCAGCAAATTTTGCGTCATTTTTATTGGAAACTTCATCTTCTGTGTAGGAGAAATTTCCCTTACCTTGAAGTGTCCATTCATTATTAAAAATATACTTCAGTCTATTAGCTGTAAGCCATTGATGTTTTTTTTCATCCTGGCCTTTGTCCCTTCTATATTCTAATTTATTTCTTAAAAATATTACTCTGGCATCATAGGATGAATAAAGACTTACACTACGCCTTCTTATCGTATCATCCTCTTTCTCTAGATCCCCCTGCTGGTAGGAGATTCCTGTTCTTAGTTTCTCTGTAGCATCAAAATCCAGTCCATAACTTTGAATTAATCCACTTCCATCTGAATCACTGTTAACAAATTGATTTTCCTGATAAACATTATATCTTTTTCCTAATTTGGCTTTTTGCCCAAAGGTGATACTTCTTCCCCTCTCACCTTCATCTTCAGAAAGAAGATAATTTACATAAACATCATGATTTTGTCCAAGTGAATAATCCAATCCTGCCTGGACAGAATCTCCTCTAGATCCCTGGCTTGATTCTAAATCCACTCTCAGTTTATCCCCCAATTTGACTTTTCCACCCAGGGTTATCATATCGTTTGTTTCATAGTCCCCATCTTTATAGAGAGTCCCCTGAAGGGTTGTATATAATGAAGTAGAAGGGGCGAAGAAATATTCTCCTCTGATTCCCCCAAGAAATCCATCTCCTTTTTCATCCGTATCTTCTTCATGATTTCCCTTAAGTACTGTACTAAGGAGAAGTTTTTTATTCCTATAGTAAACTGCTGCTCCTAAGTTTTCTTCCTCTTCCTTTTCATCGGTAACAGCTTCTGAATGATCATAATAAAACTTCAGTTTCAATTTTTTAGAATACTCATAGGTAGCCTTAGTTCCAAAGTTTAATTCTTCCCTGTCATCTTCAAGGCTTGAAGTTGAAAATCCTTTTTCTTTTTTTCTATACCAGCCTTCAGCAAGTACATTATCACTCAATCCTTCACTCAAATCCGATAATCTGGATTTTCCCTTCACTGAGTATGCTTTCCCGCTTTGATTTTTTTCATTTTCTTTGATTTCTCTAAAGGAAAGTCCGCCGTCATCGGAATAAAACTTACTTCCAGATTGCCGTCCTTCACTCTCTGCTACTTCTAATCTCAAAAAAGTATCTTTAGTTTTTCTAAAAATCATATCGGCTTCCTTGAGGGTATAATCCAAATCATTATCATTTCCCTCTACATAGGTTCCCCCTGCATAGATTCCTTTATTAAACCAGGTTCCCCCTCTGATTCCGCCGGAGAGATCATCATCTACTATTCCTGTAGAATAAAATTCATAATCAGTCCTCAAATAGGCTTCCTTTCCGTCTAAGGCGTCATCTTTTATTATAGAAGCATCCTGCCCATCCCTTACTATTTGCATAAGTGGTCTGGAGAGGATTATTCTCCCCTGGAAATATTCTATCTCATAGTCTTCTCCACCTGTAAGGTATAGGTTTTCCACTACCAATCCAGTTTTTTTGTCTTTGATTTCCACCCAGATTTTTTCACTTCCAACCACCATATCGGTATGTTTTAAGTAGTAAAGACTTCCTCCCGTTCCTAAAAACGAATCATGGGCAAATATTGTCCCAGGCTGAGAAATAAAGGCTTTTAAACTTTTTTCATCTTCTCCCCATGAGGTACTTTTTCGACTTCTCAAGTCTAATTTTGCCCCATAAAGACTTCTATTATAATTGGCAAATTCAGTTCCTGTAAATCCAGTGTTGTAATTTCCCCAAATAAAATTATTTTTATCCCACTCCAACTTCAAATAAAGTTTCCCCTGGGTATTTACATCACTATAAGTCGTAGATTCATCCCCGTAAGTGGTGTAATACAGGTCCCTTTGCATATCCCTGAAGACACTTCTATTATCCCTTTCATCCAAGTTATTGAATATATTTTTCAGCTCTTCTTCCCTGGTATCCATGTGGGCTGTGAGGAGGTATTTTTTATATCTGTTTTTAGAATAAAAAGCTACTCTTCCATCTGTATAAAAAGATTCGTCATAATGATAGTCCTTTGAAAGGATCTCATCGTTTCCAGAAACATCATATTTACCGGTCTTTACGTCGGCTATTCCCACAATAAAATTATATTTATCGGGGACTTCTATCTCCAGTGGATAATGAAAAACTTCTCCTTTTTCAATAATCCTAAGATCTAAAATATGAGCTCCGGGAGAAAAATGTTCTTCAAAAGCAAATTTACCATTTCTATCCACAGGAATTTCCTTTTTTCCCAAATAAAGCTTCATCTCATCATCAAAGTCACGCCCATAAAACCTTACCTTAGCAGCATCCAAAGGAATGTTATGAATGAGGAGGGAATTTTTCCCATAAATTTCTCCTCCGTCTTTTTTTCTTTTTCCTTTTTCGTCTGTCAGGGTATTCTTTTCCCATCTTTCCTTTGTAACAACGTCCATAGATTTCAATGAAGTTTCATCAAAATTTCCATCTCCATCCCAAACCCTTACTCTGTATTGAATTTCATCCCCAGGAAGAAATTCCTTGGGAGCGATCCATAAGATTTTTTTAGAAAAATCAATATCAGTCCCTTTAATATTTACAAAGGGGGTATCCTCGCCTCTTATATATATATCTATTTCCCATTTTTTTATAAATTCACTATAATTGGTATAAATTTTAAACCAACTTTCCATCCCAGAAACTATTTCTCCCCTTTCAGAAGTAATATTCAACTTAGGAGATATTGTCACCGGATCTACAACAGCCCATAAAAGGCCCTTATTGTTTTCAAGCTTTATCCTGTTTCTGTATATCACATCTGTTCTTCTGTTCTGTTTCATCCCTTCAGTGGTCTTATCTTCAATCAATGGTTTTTCTTCACCATTTGATATCAATTCCACACTATAGGGTAGTTGTTTTTCAACGGGAGATTCCTCAAAATCCCCCTGTATAGAAACAATTTTTTCTCCTAAAGCATTTACTCCTAACAATATAAGTAAGATAATAGTCATAAAAATTCTTTTTTTATTCATTATCTTTCACCTCCAGAGAGGTCTGTAACAATTTTTACATTAGAAATAACACCTTTCCCCATTATTTTTTCCAGCTCTTTTCCAATAGATTTTGCTCTTTTTAATGCCAGAATTTCATTATACTTATTTGATGCCCGGCTGTCAGTATTTCCTTCTATCACAATAACTCCACCCCTATACTCAGTAAGGAGTAACGATATCTTCTTAAGATTATCTATCTGATCCTCTCTTACATTCCATTTATCTGTTGGAAAGAATACACTTCCAATCCTTACTCTTATCTCTTTTTCTTTGACTCTTCTTTTTACTTTCGGAATTTTCACTCCAAAATTAAACTTTTCCATGACTTTCGTAAGAGTTTTTACCCTTGGATTTTCTGTAGTAAACTCAGTTCCTGAAGGGAGAGTAACCTTATCTACTTTGATAATAAAGTTTTTACCCCTATCCGATATATCATCTATTCCATCCACATGATATCTTCCAAACTGATCCGTCTCAATTACTAATCCTTCCACTGTGGCAAGTCTTACACCTGGAATTCCTTCTTCTAAAATCCCGTCATTTCTTATCTCTATCTCTTCAAAGTAATCACTGTCATCGACCTTTAAAGGTATTTGTTCCATAATTTCCTCATCATACTCTATAACTATCTCTGTTCTTCTATTAAGTTGTCTTCCAGTGCTGGTTCTATTACTTCCTTTAGGATTACTAGCACCCTTCCCCTCTACAGCAAACAGCTCTTCTGAAAGATCCAACTTCATTGAAAGATAGTCTTTTAAAGTATTAGCTCTTGCCAGAGACAACTCATGGTTATTTTTATACTCTGCTCTTTTAGAAAGCCTTTGAGAGTCACTATAACCTATAATTACTAACTTAAGATTCTTTTTATCCCTCAATTTTTCCAGATATTGTTTTAATTTTTCATTTTCACTATCTCTGATAGCTGCATATGCTGAATCAAAGTATATAGGATCTATGAAATTTTCTACCCTTACTTTTTTAATGCTTTTTATATCTTTGAGTTCTTCCCTGTATTTAGAATCTTTAATTATTCTTCTGACTACTTTTAAGTCAACCCCTGTAAGATTTCTATTCCCACTATGGTTTCTTAGAACCTCACCTGTAGATTTTAAAGTAATATTTGATCCTTCTTTTGATTCAATCAGGATATCTCCTATTTTTTTAGGATCCTTTATTCTTCGTCTTAAAATTACCTTTTGAGCATTTTCACTCTCGTCTCCCCTACCTTGAAGGTTTCCTAAGAGTAATTCTTTAGATTCTAAAGGAGTTCTCCATTCTTCATCTCCTTTTTTTACAGATCCGTCTAAGTAATTATCTTGAGAAGAAAGGGTCTGGACTTTAATATCATAGGCATTGGCATCGTCCTGCCAGCCGTCATTATCCCTGT
>DAOUPY010000444.1 GCA_030625925.1 Fusobacteriaceae bacterium
GAAATATAATATATTTTTTTTAGTTGGGGGATGGCAATAAAATCTTGTGATTTTACCTTGGTAAATGCCACTATCTCTTCTTCAGTAAGGGGAGTTTTAGTCAGATCTATAGAGTAGGTAAGGCCGTAAACCTTTGTTTTCTTAAAATACTCCAAGGAAAGATCGATTCTAATCTTTCCATTTAGGGAGATAGTCTCCTTTTCCAAGATGATCAGCCTCTCCTGTATGAGTGCTCTTATATTTTCTTTCCTATACTGTGTAGGAGTGGTATTATAATATTTTTTAAAGCTTCTATTTAAAGTTTGCGGCTGGGTATAGGAGTATTTTAGAGCAATCTTCCAAATTTCTGTAGTCCTTTCGTTTAAAATATCATCCCCAATATACTGCAGTCTTCGTTTGGAGATATACTGCCCAAAAGAGATACCGGTATAAACTTTAAATATTCTATGAAAATGAAATTTTGAGATGAAAAAATTAGCTGCAATCTCATCTAAAGTTATAGGTCTGTAGATATTATTTTCAACATAATCTATGATCTCTTTTAGTATAGGTGTATAATTCATGAGTAAACTCCTTTATAGTTGTACTTTTCTTAATTTTTCTATTGGATCCTCAGGGTCTTTATAGATACCTTTGAACTCTTAATTTAGTTTGTTTTGTTCCTATTATAACCTTATTTAAAATTAAGGTGAAGTAAAAATTAAAAAAGGTAAAAAAATCAAGGTTTTCATAGTACTTGAGAAAATGATGAAATTGAAATAAGGTAGGAAATATGTTACAATTTAGTTCGCATTTAAAGAGGGAAGATAAGAAAAATAAGTGAGAGGAAGTGAAAAATTATGATGAGAAGTTTGAATCAATGGTTGTTTCTATCTATCAATAATTTGGCAGGCAGAAATGAGATATTAGATAAAATTGGGGTATTCTTAGGAGAACAGGGACCCTATATTTTTATTGGTTTGATAGTTTATATTTACTTTAAAAGACAGAATAAAAAAGAAGCTATATATGCAACGATCACTGTGATTTTAGCCATACTGCTCAATCATTTTGTAGAACTATTTTATTTTCATCCCAGACCATTTGCAGATGGATTAGGAGTGGTGCTAAAAGAACATACAGCAGATAGTTCGTTCCCTTCGGATCATACGACTTTTATGCTGGCCTTGTCTTGGTCTTTAATTATGTTTGAAGATACAAAAAAAATTGGAAGAAATATGCTGATATTGGGAACGGTATTGGGATTATGCAGGGTATTTGAGGGAGTTCATTATCCCTTTGATATATTGGGAGCAACAATTATGGGGCATTTCAGTGCCAATATGATCTATAGATCAAAAGAGAGACTAAAGCCGTTAATAGATTTAATTTTAAAGATAGATAATAAAATATTTAGAAAAGCCTAATTAGTAATTATTGATTACTAGTTACTAATTATATAGATGAGGTGAGAGATTTGCAATTTATAGTAACAGAGGGAATGGGATGGTTAGAGGTTGTAACTGGAAGTATGTTTTCAGGTAAGAGTGAGGAATTGATAAAAAGATTGAGAAGGTCAAAATATGCACGTCAAAAAGTAGTTGCTTTTAAACATGCAAGTGATGTGAGATATGATGATGCAAAATTAGCTTCACACAGCCAGTCTTTTATAGAGGGTGTACCGGTTGCTAGTGTAGAAGAGATGAAAAAAATATTCTTTGAAAAATATAGTGATGCACAGGTAATTGGAATAGATGAAGTGCAGTTCTTTGGTGGTACAGTTGTTAAATTCTGTGAAGATTTGGCTGACATGGGAAAAAGAGTAATCGTAGCAGGCCTGGACAAAGATTTTAAGGGAGAACCCTTTAAACCTATGGATGAGCTTTTGGCCAGAGCCGAATATGTAGATAAATTTCAGGCTATTTGTGCTGTGTGTGGAAACCCTGCTACAGTGTCACAGAGATTGATAGATGGAGAACCTGCATACTACGATGATCCCATTGTATTGGTAGGAGCTACAGAATCATATGAGCCGAGATGTAGAAAGTGTCACAGAATAAGATATAAAGATGAAAATATGGGAAACATTTATTTTATAGTTGGAACTGGGACTGAGATTGGAAAAACTCATGTTACTATAAAATTAATAGAGGAAGATCTTAAAAATAAAAAAAATGTTATGGCATTAAAACCT
>DAOUPY010000465.1 GCA_030625925.1 Fusobacteriaceae bacterium
GCTGTGGTACAACACCTTTACATATTAAGGCAATGTCCGCTAAAATAAAAAATAAATTATAATAATTATTACTCCAACGATTAGAAATGTAATAAATATAAAGTGTAATAAGGGAAGAAAAAATTCATCAAATCCCAATAATTGACTGTTAGTATAAGTGTAAAATTTTTAGTGATGCAGTTAAGAAAGAATAATAAAATTGTTAGCCAAAATTTGACAAAGTTTATAAATGATGATAAAATTTCGAAAAATTGAATATGTCTACAGGAGTGTGCCTAGGGTTCCGTCTAATTAATTATTAGAGTCTGGACCAAGCGGCACAAGGTATCTAATCGATACTACACTTTTAGGATAAAAGCCTGAGAGATAGGTTCTGTTAATATCATCATTTCCTATTTTTCAGGTTTTTTTATAAGTAAAAGTGTTTAATGCTTTAATTAAATAAAGAAATAAAGAAAAACATTTATCTTAATGGATAGCATGGAGAATTATGAATAATTTAGATTATGAGGATTATTTAAAAACATTAAACAAAATAAGTAGAGCTATAACTTCTGACCTTTACCTTGAGGATATATTAAAACTTATCGTAACCTTAACTGCCAATGTAATAAAAGCAAAGGTTTGTAATGTGTGGTTAATAGATGAAAAAAAACAAGAATTTAATATTAAAGCTACTCAATCAATGCATCAGGAATATCTGAACAAAAAAACCATAAAATTAAATGAAGGCATAGTAGGATTGGTAGCTAAAGAAAAAAAACCAAAGATAATTTTTGATGTATTAAAAGAGGAACAATACAAAGAAAAAAAACTTGCCAGGAAAGAAGGTTTAGTTTCTATGGCAAGCATCCCTATGATGGTAAAAGATAAAGTTATTGGCGTACTTAATGTTTATACAAATAGGCCTTATGAATTCACCAAAGCTGAGGTTACTCTTTTAAGCACCATTGCCAATCAAGCAGCGGTGGCAATTGAAAAGACTGAACTTATTATTAAAACCAAAATAATTCAGGAAGAATTAGATACCAGAAAAAAAATAGAGAGAGCAAAAGGCATATTAATGGAAGAAAGTAACATAAATGAAAGTGAGGCTTTTGCTCTAATCAGAAAATCTAGCATGGATAAACGAATCTCTATGAAAGAGATTGCCGAAGCCATAATACTTTCTAATGAAATTCGGCAAATAAAATGAATTAACATATCCCAAGCATAATATAAATTAAACTATTATAAATTATTGAATATTGGGGAAGTATGGCTCTTAGTTGTTATTTCATAAATAAAATAGTAAAATAAAAGATAATTAAATGTTTTTAGTTTCTACAAGGGAGTAGAATAAACGGCAAAGAAGCCTAATTATTTCAACAAGGCCAAAGAAGTCCTTTTTTGACAATGTTTGTCTTAAGGGGGCTTCTTATTTTTTTATGAGTAGGCCTTCGTATTGAAGTAACAAAGAGAAAACAGGAGGTGGTATGGTTTTATTCTATTCTTAGAATATTAAATGTTAAATATAAAAACATTTATGGTAATCCAAGAAATTCTACTATTTAGGAGGGAAAATAACAATGACAGATCAAATAGATACTTTTGAAATGTTACAAATGCAGTTAGAAAAGGATGCTAACAAAATAGATACTTTTAAAATAGCACAAATACAGTTAGAAAAAGCTACTTCTAAAATGAATTTAGATCCTGACATTTTAGCTCAATTTAAGGAACCAGAAAGGGTATTGATGGTTTCTATTCCGGTAAAGATGGATAATGGAGCAGTGAAAGTATTTACAGGTTTTAGATCACAATATAATACTGCTCGAGGGCCAGCAAAAGGTGGAGTAAGATATCATCCTGATGTTAGTTTAGATGAAGTGAAAGCTCTCTCTGCCTGGATGACTTGGAAGTGTGCTGTTGCGGGAATTCCCTATGGTGGATCCAAGGGAGGAGTAATTTGTAATCCAAAAGAAATGTCAGAGGGGGAATTAGAAAGACTTTCCCGAAGATATATCTATGAAATTTCATCTATTATCGGTCCTAGAAAAGATATTCC
>DAOUPY010000256.1 GCA_030625925.1 Fusobacteriaceae bacterium
CAAATTCTTTTTGAAAGGAAAATAATATGAATAAAATTAAATTAAAAGTTCAAAAAACATCTCTAAAAAAGATGTTTGATTATGGAATGTACTATAAATATAGATTTATGGTGATAGTGATACTATCTTTAATAGTCGCATTAACAAAGGCAGCACCGGCATTGTTTTCTAAATACCTGATGGATAATGTACTTATAGCCAAAGATATGAATATGCTGCTGCTGGTGTCTGGTGGTTTAGTCATCGCAACCATTATAAAAGGGTTTTCCATATACTATAAGGAAATTTTTTCTTCCTATACAACGAGATTAGTTGTCAGGGATATCCAGCAAGATATCTATAGACATCTTCATAAATTAAGTCATTCTTATTTTGATAAAACTCCTCAAGGGGAGATAATGGCAAGGATAAGTGGGGATGCAGGCAACTTAGGTAAGATTGGGTTTATGGCCTTTCAAATCTTGCCGGAATTCTTGACTGTAACTGTTCTTCTTATTGGATTATTTAGAATTGATATGGTTTTAGCTATGATGACCTTGGTTTTACTTCCTGCTATGATGAGCATTTTAAAGAAAATTTTGAAAAAAATAAAAAAATCTGCCAGGAAAAGACAGGACCAGAAGGGAGAATTAAACTCTCTTTTACAAGAATCTCTATCTGGAATCAGAGTTGTAAAAGCATTTGCTACTGAGGAAGATGAAATCAAAAAATATGAAGAAAAAAATATGGAAGTATTGAATAGTGAATATAGAAACAAGAAAATAGAGGCTAGAATTTCACCTATAAATGAAGTTGTAACCACTACTTTAACAGTGGCAGTTCTTCTCTATGGTGGAAATAAAGTTATTGTGGATTCTAGTTTTACAGCTGGAGACTTAGTTTCATTCTTAACTTCATTAGGACTTATGTTTGAGCCACTTAAAAAAGTTATTAAAAGAGGTAGTGAACTGATGTCTATCATGCCATCAGCTGACAGGGTAATGGAGTTATTAGAAGAAGTACCGGAAGTAGTAGAAAAAGAAAGTGCAGCAGACTATGGAGAACTTTCTCCTAAGGTAAAATTTGAAAATTTAAAATTTAGATATGGTAAAGATTTAGATTATGCCATAGATAATATTAATTTTGAAGCAAATGCCGGAGAGGTCGTAGCATTAGTAGGTAGGAGCGGAAGCGGGAAAACTACCTTGGTAAACTTAATTCCTAGGTTTTATGAGGTTGAAGATGGTTCTATAACTATAGATGGTATGGACATAAGAGACTTGAAAATAAAGGAATTGAGAGATCATATAGGAATAGTTCCCCAGGAGACCTTCTTATTTAGCGGCAGCATCTATTCCAATATCCTCTACGGTGCAGGCAGAGACGTAACTAAAGAAGATGTTATAAATGCTGCTCAAATGGCAAATGCCCATAATTTTATAATAGAATTTGAAAATGGATATGATCAAGAGGTAGGAGAAAGAGGAACGTTGTTATCTGGCGGGCAGAAACAAAGGATCGCCATAGCAAGAGCACTCCTAAAAAATCCAGAAATCATGATCTTGGATGAAGCCACATCTGCATTAGATACAGAATCTGAAAGACTGGTTCAAGATGCTTTGGAAAAATTAATGGTAGGAAGGACAACCTTTGTAATAGCTCATAGATTATCTACAATAATCAATGCAGATAAGATCATAGTTATGGACAAAGGGAAAATAGCTGAGGCAGGAAGTCATGGGGAATTATTATCCCATGGAGGAATCTATAAAAAGCTGTATGAAACACAATTCGGAGAAGAGTAAAAAAAATTTACCCTCTCTCGTCTGCCGACACTCTCCCCCTCAAAGGGGGAAAGACTTCATATTCTACTGTGGTTTCTCCGATTGACGAGTATAAAAAATTTACTTCTAATAAAAGTTAATTTTACGATGTCAAGGGAAATACCATAAAAAAGAATAGGGTAAAAAGAAATACCATCAAGCAAAAGTATTATATAAAAGGAGAAATAAATAATGAATAAGTTAAGAGATGATAACAGAACTAATGAAGATTTAAGAAATGTAAATTTAATAACAGGATTCACTATCCATGCTGAAGGATCTGTATTGATAGAGATGGGAAATACAAAGGTTATTTGTACTGCCTCTGTAAGTGAGAGCGTACCTAGATTTTTAAAAAAGACAGGTAAGGGATGGCTTACAGCGGAATATTCAATGTTACCAAGAGCCACTGAAGATAGAAATAGAAGAGAAGCTTCAATGGGTAAATTAGGTGGAAGAACGATGGAAATCCAAAGATTAATCGGAAGATCCCTGAGAGCATGTTTAGACATGGGTAAATTAGGGGAAAGAAGTATAACTATCGACTGTGATGTTATCCAAGCTGACGGAGGAACAAGAACAGCTTCTATAACTGGCGGGTATGTCGCTCTTGCTATAGCGATAAATAAATTAATTGCAAATGGTAAATTAGAAGAATCTCCTCTAATCTCAAATGTAGCTGCTATCAGTGTAGGAGTCGTAGGTGGAATTCCAATGTTAGACCTTAAATATACTGAGGATGCCAGTGCAGATGTAGATATGAATGTAATAATGAACTCTGAGATGGAATTTGTAGAAGTACAGGGGACAGGAGAAGAAACTACATTCACAAGAAAAGAATTAAATGGTCTATTGGACCTAGCTGAAAAAGGGATCAAAGAGCTATTTGTGATGCAAAATGAAGCAATAGAGAAGGCGTAGAACCCTTCCTTCTTGAAAACGACCTCACTCTTTGGTTCTCTCTCCTAAATCAGGAGAGAGGGATGGAGTTATAGAGGGAAAGAAAAAAAATTGAATCTCCTGCATTAATTTGTAGGAGATTTTTTTATGCATGAATACTTGATGTGGTATAATTAAAAAAAACAAACGAACTCTTCCTTCTTATGGAGATTCCACGATTATAAAAATTAAGTGTATTTAAAATTTAATTTTAAATGTAGACTTTGATAAAGAAAAAATGAAGTAAAAGTTTTGGAGTAGAATTTGATCCAGTTATTTTGGAACTTTCCCCTAGCCCCCAGATATCGTGATTATTAAAATAAATAATAGACAATTATTTATTTTAAATACGAATAAAGAGGGGGGGGGGACTATATTATATAACCATAATTTATTTTTAAGAGGGGTAAGGGGGCGTAGAAAAAGGAGGGTTATGCCTAATATATTTAACAAAAAATATAATAAAGAAATCAGAGAAATGTTACGAAAAAATATTATGGGAGAAACTTAAGAATAAAAAACTATTAGGCTATAGATTTCATAAACAATATGGTATTGGAAGATATATAGTTGATTTTTATTGCCCTAAACGAAAGCTAATAATAGAACTTGATGGAAGACAACATTATGCAAAATGTGGATTAGAATATGATAAAGTTAGAGATAATTTCATTAGGGCTAACTGTAATACGATTTGAAAATAAAGGAACCCAAGCATAGTTTGGTGAGATTGTGACTGGAAATAGTAAAAGAGAAAAAAATAAAGAGATATGCTAAATATTATATTATAAAGGAATGTTTAGGTAATTTATATAAATTAAGAGAAGTTAAAAGTATGGGCTTATATAATCTAATGTCTATCAAAACGATGGAAGATATAGAACAAATGAGAAAAGTGTATAAAGAAAA
>DAOUPY010000371.1 GCA_030625925.1 Fusobacteriaceae bacterium
ATTATTTATAATTCTGGCTGTGGGCTTTGGATTTTTCGTATATAGAAAGGGATTTAGCCTGGCAGTCGGCAGCCTAATTGGTGTAATAGCCCTTATAGGCTGTATATTTTTAGGTAATCTTTTCCCTATCAGTCTAGGTAAAAATGTCTGGATGGTCATTTTACTGGGATATATATTTATAGCTTCTGTTACTCCTGTATGGATCCTATTACAGCCTAGAGATTACTTAAATTCATTCTTACTCTACGGGATGTTAATCGGCGGATTTATAGGAATTTTAGTTATGAGACCGGTTATTAAGTTAGCTCCTGTCACTTCATTTAATATAAATGGAAACCTCTTATTTCCAATGTTATTTGTCACTGTAGCCTGTGGTGCTGTCTCTGGATTTCACTCCCTTGTAGGTTCTGGAACGACCTCTAAACAATTAGACAATGAAAAAGATATCAAAGTTATTGGTTATGGTTCTATGTTGATTGAAGGAGTATTAGCAGTTATTGCTATAATAACCGTGGCTTATTTATCCAAAGATAAATTTACCACTCTTTTGGGAGCAGGAGGTCCTATCAATGTTTTTTCCGATGGTTTAGGTACTTTTATGACTTCTTTTGGAATTAATTATAGTATAGGAAAAAGTTTTACTGCCCTAGCAATTTCAGCATTTGCATTGACATCTTTAGACACAGCTACAAGATTAGCTCGTTTTATCTTCCAGGAGATGGCCGCTGATATAAAATCTCACGACAATCCGTTAACCAATAAATATACAGCTACATTAATAACTGTTTTAATAAGTGGGTTCCTGGGATTTAATGGGTGGACAACTATATGGCCAATTTTTGGAGCAGCAAATCAATTACTCTCAGCATTAGCTCTTTTGGCAATAGCTGTATGGCTGAAAAAAATGGGGAAAGAATACAGGATGGCATTATACCCTATGATCTTCATGTTTGCCGTTACATTAAGTGCATTAACTCTCATTATAAAGGCTAATTTAAACAACTATATCCTCTTGGGGTTTGCAGTAGCTTTATTTATTCTGGCAATTATTTTAATTGTAGAAGCTAAAAAAGCCTTTGCCGACAAAACCAAAATTATTGATATAGAAAATGACAGCAAATAATGGGTATATTTAAAGTATTGAAAAGGATGTTTAAAATGAATATACATAATAAAATAAAATTGATAGAAAATATAAGATTATTTTTTCAGGGAGCCTTTAATTATAAATACATGTCTACAAATAAGATTCAGGAAGCCTTGACCGATGAAATTGATGAGTTTTTATTTATTTGTTTTTCTGAAAATTTAGGCGTTGAGCTTCCTGTCAACTATTATACCCTTGAATTACTTCCGTATTTAGGAGAAGAATTGGGTCTTTGGGAAGAAAAGATGATCGACAGAAAAAGCGTTTGGGAAGAAAAAGTTACAGAATGTCCACTATAATTATTCTAAAAAACTGGAAGGTGAAACAATGAGCAAGATAATTTTTGTAGGGGGAAAGGGAGGAGTAGGAAAAACTACCTGTGCCTCCTCCCTGGCATGGAAATATTCTAAAAAATATAAAGTTTTATTGGTTTCCACAGACCCGGCACATTCTACCAGAGATTTGTTTGATATTCCCTTTAAAAAGGATGAAGACTTCTATGTTTATTCTGAAAATTTGGATATTTTAGAGATTGATGGGGAGAAAGAATCCAATATATACATCTCTAAGATAAAAAAACAATGTTGTGAGATGCTGAGTCCGGTTATTTTGTGTGAGGTAGAAAAACAATTAGATACTGCAAGTATCTCTCCGGGAGCCTATGAATCTGCTATTTTTGAAAAAATGAGTCGGTTAATTCTAAAAAATACAGAATACGACTACATAATTTTTGATACTGCACCTACAGGGCATACCTTGAGACTCATTACATTTCCTACATCTATGAATACATGGATGGAAAGTCTTATAAAAAAAAGAAAAAAAATTCTCATGTTAAAAAACATGAAATTTAACAAAAAAAATAAATTTTCCCATGACAGTGTTTTAAATATTTTAGAATCCAGGCATAGTTGGATATCCGATATCAGTAAGGTTCTCATGGATCCTGCTAGGGTTTCCTTCAATTTTGTCATGAATGCTGAAAAATTATCCTTCTTGGAGACAAAAAGAGCAGTCAAAACTTTAGATGAATACGGAATTAATATTGATAAGATCATTATCAACAGGGTTCTGCCAGATTCTTCCGACCCATTTTGGCAGGGTCGAAAAGACAAAGAAAAAGTATTTATTGATTTAATATCTGAAGAATTTAGAGAAAAAAATCTGACTCCTATTCCATATTTTTTAGAAGAAAATACCGGGATATTGGAAACCATCGGAAATTTATTAAAACAACAACGTGACGTTGCATCCAATTAGTCATAGTCAACATTTTTATAAACTTTGTTTTATTAGATAATAATAAAACAGAAAAAGGCTCTCAGAAAAAATCCGAGAGCCTTTCTTATTTTAAATTCTTTTTTGGACTAAAATATTTGAAAAAATTTAGATATTTTTAGCTGTTGTTCCATAATATGCCGCCAGATAAATTTCTTTAATATCTTCTGAAGATGTATTTCTTGGATTTGTAAGGGTACAAGGGTCATTAAATGCATTTATACACATTCTTTCAAGAATACCATTAAATTTCTCTTCCGAAAGATCAACCTCATCTAT
>DAOUPY010000065.1 GCA_030625925.1 Fusobacteriaceae bacterium
AATATGGGATCGATGATCCGTGAAAATATGGAAAAAGGAATATACGGAAATGATCAGAAAAATAGAAGTGCTAGTTTTGCAGCAGCAGGAGCAGACGCAAGGATGGCAGGATGCCCGTTACCGGTAATGACTACCAGCGGAAGCGGGAACCAGGGAATGACAGCTTCACTGCCGATAATTCAACATTGCAGTGATAATAACTTGAGTTATGAGCAAATGATCAGAGGATTGGCTTTTTCTCACTTAGCCTGTATTCATATAAAAACAAACGTAGGCAGATTATCAGCTTATTGTGGAGCTATATGTGCATCAGCAGGTGTTAGTGGAGGTTTAGCTTTCGTAATGGGAGAAAGTTTAGAAGTGGCAGCTAACTCAATAACTAATACTTTAGGTAATGTCTCTGGGATGATCTGTGATGGAGCTAAGGCATCTTGTGCCATGAAGATAGCCAGTGGAGTTTATGCAGCATTTGATTCAGTACACCTTTCAAAAGCCAAAAAAGTATTGTCTAGTGGTGAGGGGGTAATAGGTCAAGATATAGAAAAGACTATAAAAAATATCGGTATCCTATCTCAAATAGGGATGGATGGAACAGATGAAACGATCTTAGGAATAATGACAAATAAATACTAAATTAAAAAAACCTATGAAAGAGATACTAGAGAGTATCTCTTTCATGGGTTTTTAACATATATCTGGTATAAAAAACAAGGATGATAACGGCACTCCAATTCACCACAAGGATCCCCACCCAAACACCGTATATTGGGTTTGGTAAAAGACCTATCAAGATGGGGAAAAGTAAAAGGGGAAGTAAAAATTGCCGATAAATACCGATGAAAATCACAAAATTTGGCTTTTTAAGACCCTGTAGAACAGCCACAGAGATGTTTAGAAAAACATAGGAGTTAAATGCAAAGGTTTCTATATTGAGGTAGGTAACACCATATTTTATAACTTCCAGGTCATCTGTAAATAACCTTAAAAAATATTTTGAAAATGGAAAGATGATAAACATAGCAGCAGTCATTATGATAAGTCCATAGGTAAGGCCTAATTTATAAACTTTTTTAACTCTATCTAAATTTTTTGCACCAAAATTTTGACCTGTAATGCTTAGAATAGCGATATTTAATCCAATCGTCGGAAGAAGTGCTATCTGTTCAATTCTCATAGAAATACCGTATCCTGCTACGGCAGAACTGCCTCCTATATCTAAAACAAAATAGTTGATCACAAAAACTCCTAAAGCCATACTCATCATATTCAAACTAGCTGGAAACCCTTGTTTTAAAATTTCTAAATAATGGTGGAAATCAGGTTTTTTCAAATGCAGTTTGACCTCTGAAAATAAATGAGATCTTATAACCTTTTTTAGGAGATAGAAAGATCCAATTACTTGGATGGCAACTGTAGCTAGAGCAAGACCTCTGATCCCCATATCAAAAACTAATATAAACAGAGGATCTAAGATTAAATTTAAGAAAAATCCAAGGATAAGAAAATTCCTGTATGATTTTGTATCTCCCTGAGCAGAAAGAATGGCATTGAAGGAGCTGTTCAAGATGAAGAATAGACTTCCTCCCATGATTACATGGATATATTGAACACCATAAATTGTGGTTTCAGCAGGAGCATTTAAAAATCTAAATACGAAAGTTGTCAAAAAAACTCCTAAAGTAGTAACGAAAAAGCTTAAAATAATTCCAAGACCTATAGAATCTTCAGAGGTTTCCCTGGCACCTTTTATATTTCTTTCACCTAAAAGATTGGAAATGAGAGCGGTGGTTCCAGTCCCAGTTCCTGATCCAATAGAGATGAGAATGAAAAAAAGCGGAAACGAGAGGGTGAGTCCTGAAACAGCATCAGATCCTATATAACTGGCATAGAGGGTGTCTACGATGTTAAATAAAGTATTAAATAAAAACCCAATACTTGAAGGGATGGCTATTTTTTTTATGAGACAACCGATATCTCCTTCAGTCAGATCCAGGTGTTTACTCATAGTTCATCTCCTTTTTAGAATTTTTTACAAATTTATTTGCATGAGACCTGTATTTATTCAGTATAAATTTCATGTTATTAATTTTCTAAGTGAAATATTGTGATAGATATATTATACTGGAAGAAAATTTAAATTCCTTGGAATAAATTAAATGGAAGAAAGAAAAGTTTGGATATATATTTATATCTTTTTGGAAATGTCTGAAGTATAATATAAAAAAATGAAGGGGGATAAAAATGGTGAATTTTAATAAAAAAATAGATAGAAGTGAAAATGATTCAAGAAAATGGGCTGGAAGAAAAAGCTATTTTGGAAGGGAAGACCTGCTTCCTATGTGGGTAGCAGATATGGATATAGAAGCTCCTAGTATAGTAATAGAAGCTCTAAAAAATAAGGCAGATCAAAAAATATTTGGTTATACCATGGAAAATGAAGGATATATAGGTAGTTTGGTGAACTGGGTTGAAAAAAAACATGGTTATAAATTATTTTGTGACAGGATTGCTCATTCTCCTACAGTGGTAACGAGCTTAAATTTATTGATCAAGACCTTGACCAATGAAGGAGATAACATAACAATACAATCTCCAACATATCCCCAATTTGTAAAACAGATTAAGAGTAACAACAGAAAAGTAATGATAAATAAATTGATTGAAAAAGAAGATGGATATGAGATTGATTTTATAGATTTCGAGGAAAAGATAAAAAACTCCGTGGTATTTATCCTGTGTAACCCCCATAATCCTACTGGAAGGGTTTGGACGCGGGAAGAGTTATCAAAAATAGCAGAGATCTGTGTAAAATATGATGTTAAAATTATTTCCGATGAAATTCATAGTGATCTAATATTAAATGGAAAACATCTCCCTATAGCCAGCTTAGGGAAGCAGGTGGAACTCCTTGTATACACCTGTCTTTCTTCTACTAAGACATTTAACTTGGCTGGAATTCAGAGTTCATTTGTAGTTTTTCCAACAACTAGGGAAAAAGAAAGTTTTGTAGAGGAATTATCTCTCATAGGAGTTCATGAACCCAATAGTTTTTGTATGGATATGGTGATATCTGCTTATAATCATGGTGAAGAGTGGTTAGAAGAACTCATTGATCATCTGAGAGGCAACATAGAATTTGCTATAGATTATATAGGTAGAAATATTCCTCAAATTAAAGTGAAAAAACCTGAGGCTACTTACCTGCTTTGGCTGGATCTAAGAGAGTACAGGTTGAGTGACGAAAAATTAAAGGGAAGGTTGGTAGAAGACGGCGGGCTGGCTCTAACAATGGGAGGAGCCTTTATGGGCAGTGGATTTGCACGGATGAATATAGCGTGTCCTAGATATATGTTAGAGGATGGATTGGAGAGATTGAAAAAAACTTTTGGATAGTAGATAATTGAAGATTAAGAGAAGGTTCTAACCAAGAAAAAATTGGACACGGAGAACACAGAGAGAAGAAGAGTTACCCAGAGAAACCTCGGTGGACTCTGATTTACATTCTCGGTGAATCTCTGTGTTAAAAGAGAGGTTTGTTAGTGATAATTGGTGTAATTCGTGACCAGGAAAAAAGGTTTTTAGCTATAGATTGTTTGGATTAAAAGGTAAATAAAAGAATTAAAGCTTGGTTTTATGACAAAAAAAAATAAATATGTTAATATTTGAGTACAAAATCAATGAAATGCTAGGAGGATAAAAATGTTTAAAAAATTATTTGGGTTCGGGAAGAAGAAGGTTGAAGCTGATGAAAAAAACAAAGTTGAAAATGAAGGGTTAAAAATAAAAGAAGTGGAAGAAAAAAAAGAACAGGAAGAGCTTAAGCTTAAAGAGGAGCAGAAGAAAAAGGAATTAGAGGTATTAAAAAGTAAGGAAGAAGCTGAAGAAGTGCTGAAAATTGAAAATGAAAAATTGAAAATAAAAGAGGAACAAGAAAGAAAAGAGTTAGAAGAACTAAAGTTGAAAGAGGAAGCAGAAAGGGAAGAACTTGAAAAATTAAGAAAAAAAGAAGAGGAAACAAGAAAAGAATTAGAGGAATTAAAGATAAAAGAAGAGAATGAGAGAGCAGAATTAGAGAAATTAAAAATTGAAGAAGAAAATAGAACAGCAAAAGAAGCAGAATTAGGGGCAGAGGCAGCAAGAAAAGAATTGGAAGAGTCCAAGGAAAAAGAAGGAGCTTCTAAGAAAAAAGGATTCTTTAAATCTCTAAAGGAAAAATTGACAAAGACTAGGGAAGGGTTGTTCGGGAAGATGAAAACACTGTTTTCTGGTAGAAGCGTCATTGATGAAGAGATGTATGAGGAGTTAGAGGATCTGTTGATACAATCGGATATTGGTATGGATATGACACTAAAAATAGTAGGAGAGCTAGAAAAAGAAGTGAAAAAAAGGGGGATAAAAGAACCTAACTTAGTCTATGATGTATTAAAAGATGTAATGGAAGGATTCTTGATCGCTGAAGGGACAGAACTGGAAGTAAATAAACCTGGGATGAATATAATCTTAGTGGTAGGAGTAAATGGAGTAGGAAAAACAACTACCATTGGAAAGCTGGCAGCTAAGTTTGTAAAAGATGGTAAGAAAGTAGTGATAGGTGCAGGAGATACATTTAGAGCCGCAGCAATTGAGCAGCTAGAAGAATGGGCAGACAGAGCAGGCGCAGATATCATAAAGCATGAGCAGGGAAGTGATCCGGGTGCTGTGGTGTTTGATACATTAAAAGCAGGGAAAAACAGAAATGCTGATATAGTGATAATAGATACAGCAGGAAGATTGCATAATAAAAATAATTTGATGAAAGAATTAGAGAAGATAAATATCATTATAGAAAAACAAGCAGGAGATACCGGCTATGAAAGTCTATTGGTGATAGATGGGACTACTGGTCAAAATGGGTTAAACCAAGCCAAGGTATTTAATGAGGTAACTAAGTTAAGTGGATTTGTAGTTACTAAATTAGATGGAACAGCCAAGGGTGGAATAGTATTTGCTGTCTCTGAAGAATTAAAAAAACCGATTAAATTTATAGGGGTAGGGGAAGGTATAGAAGACCTCCGTGAATTTAAATCTAAAGAGTATATAGATGCTATATTTGAATAAAATTTAAATTTGGATAAAAATAAATCAAAAAAAGCTTTTAAAATAAGCGTAAAAATAATATAATGGTTATGTTGGAAAAAAACGGTATAAAAAATGTGTTTATAGGGATAAAGGTTTGCAAATGAAACACAGAACTCTAACCGGTTGTAAGGAAGCAAAAACCATATGTACAACTAGAGTAAAATATGTTAATATAGGTTTCATATTATATAGATCGGGAGGATGACTAATGGGAATCATTAATCAAATAAAAGAAAAAGCTAAAATCGCACAAAAGACTATCGTTTTACCTGAAGCAACAGATGAAAGAGTATTAAAAGCAGCACAAGACATCGTAAAAGAGGGATTGGCTAAAGTTGTATTAGTAGGAAACGCAGAAACTTTAAATGCAGAGGCAGCGAAAGTAGGAGCTAACTTAGAGGGAGCTATTATAATTGATCCAAACACTTTTGAAAACATAGATGCCTATGTGGCGAAATTAGTAGAAAGAAGAGCTAAAAAAGGAATGACTCCAGAAAAAGCTAAAGAGATCTTAACTACAGATGTTAACTTCTTTGGTGCTATGATGGTAGCTTTAGGAGATGCAGATGGAATGGTATCTGGATCAGATTCACCTACAGCAAACGTACTTAGAGCTGGATTCCAAGTAATAGGGCCTAAGCCAGGAATGAAAACAGTATCATCTGTATTCATCATGGAATTAAAAGATAAAGTTGAAGAGTATGGAAACATCTTAATATTTGGTGACTGTGCAGTAATACCAGAACCTAACTCTCAACAATTAGCTGATATCGCTATGGGTGCAGCTGAAACAGCTAGATCAGTAGCAGGAATTGTACCAAAAGTAGCATTGATGACATTCTCAACTAAAGGATCAGCTAAACATGATTCAGTAGATGTAGTAGCAGAAGCAGGAAAAATATTAGCTGAAAGTAATGTAGACTTCGAATTCGAAGCTGAATTACAAGCTGACGCAGCATTAGTAGCCGCAGTAGGAGCTAAAAAAGCACCTGAATCAAAGGTAGCAGGAAATGCTAATATCTTAATATTCCCTAACTTAGCAGCAGGAAATATCGGATATAAATTAGTACAAAGACTAGCTGGAGCAGAAGCTCACGGACCGTTATTACAAGGTTTAGCAGCACCAATCAATGACCTTTCAAGAGGTTGTTCTGTATCTGATATAGTAAATTTAACAGCAATAACATCAGTACAAGCTGACTAATAGATAAAATAGTAGGAGTTAGAATAACTCCTACAAAAATAATATAGATGGTAAGTGAAATATATATCATCAAAATAAAATCTAGGAGGAAATAATCAATGAAAGTTTTAGTAATTAACTGTGGTAGTTCATCTTTAAAGTACCAACTAATCAATCCATCAACAGAAGAGGTATTCGCAATCGGTCTATGTGACAGAATAGGAATCCACGGATCTAAGTTTGAGTACGAAGTACCAGCTACAGATTTCGAATTAGAGTTAGAGCATGATATGCCTACACATAAGGAAGCTTTAGAATTAGTGTTAAATACATTAACAGGAGAGCACGGAGTAATTGCAGATATCAATGAAGTTGACGCAGTTGGACATAGAATAGTACATGGTGGAGAAGAATTTACAACATCTGTATTATTAGATGAAAGAGTAATGGCAGGAATAGAAGCTAACAATGACTTAGCTCCATTACATAATCCAGCTAACTTATTAGGTGTAAAAACTTGTATGGAACTTATTCCTGGAAAGCCTAATGTAGGAGTATTTGATACAGCATTCCACCAAACTATGCCAGCAAAGGCATTTATGTATCCATTACCATATGCTGACTATACTGAGTTAAAAGTAAGAAAATATGGATTCCACGGAACTTCTCATAAATTTGTTGCAGGATTAGCTAACGATTTATTAGGAAACCCTGAAAAATCAAAAGTAATCGTATGTCATTTAGGAAACGGAGCATCTATATCAGCTGTTAAAGATGGTAAATCAGTAGATACTTCAATGGGATTAACTCCATTACAAGGATTAATGATGGGAACTAGATGTGGAGATATCGACCCAGCAGCAGCATTATTTATTAAAACTAAGAGAGATTTAACTGATAAAGAGATAGATGCTAGAATGAACAAAGAATCTGGAATCTTAGGAATCTTCGAAAAGTCATCTGACTGAAGAGATCTTGAAATTGCAAGAGGAGCTGGAGACGAAAGAGCAGCATTAGCTATCGATATGATGACTTATAGAATCAGAGCTTATATCGCATCATACGCAGCAGCTATGGGTGGAGTAGACATGATCTGTTTCACAGGTGGAATTGGAGAAAACTCTAACTTAATTAGATCTAAATCTTTAGAAGGATTAGGATTCATGGGTGTAGAATTAGATGAAGCTGTTAACTCAGTAAGAAAGAAAGGATCTGTAAAATTATCTACAGAGACTTCTAAAGTAGCTATCTATAAGATCCAAACAAATGAAGAATTAGTAATCGCTAGAGACACATTAGCAATAGTTAAATAATTTCAAAACT
>DAOUPY010000087.1 GCA_030625925.1 Fusobacteriaceae bacterium
TGAATACAATCTACGATGAGAGAAAAGAGGTAGCTTACAATCTCAGCAGACAGAGTGCCAAATTAGAAAATCTAAAAAAATTAGAAGCTAACAATGAAGGGTTTTTAAAGGAGTAAAAGCTGTTTTAAATGCCAATATTGACGGGGTTAACGGGGCTTTTATTAGTCTTATTAATATCCCAGAACATCTTGAAGCTGCTATTGAATCTGCTGTCAGCGGATCGTTGCAAGATATTGTTGTAAAAAACAGCCGGATAGCTAAAAAATGTATCTCCTTTTTAAAAGAATCAAAGGTCGGTAGAGCTTCGTTTTTAGCCTTTGACAGTATCAAAATAAACAATTCTAAAAAGACAATCTCACAAGATGGTGTCTTAGGTTACGCCAGTGATTTGGTAGACTATGATTCTATCTACAATAAACCTGTAGAATTTGTATTGGGAAACCTCCTAGTAGTTAAATCTACAGATGCAGCCCTAAAGATATCTAAAGATAACCTCCATCGAGGAAATATTGTTACTCTGAACGGAGAACTTATCTCTGGCAGAGGTCGTATTACCGGAGGACAGCATATAAAATCTGCCAGTTCAATTATATTTGAAAGAAAAAAAGATATAAAAAAACTAGATAAAACAGTCACTGAATTAGACAAACAACATAGAGAGTTAGATGATTCATATAATATATATTCTAAAAAAATGGGTGAATATGAGAAAAAATTAGAAAATATCGATGATCTCAGAGTTGCCAAGGAAGATTCCTACCGGGAAAACTTAAGAACTCATACTGATCTGACAGACAGCCACAGAAAAGAAGTTAAAAAATTAAAGATTATAGAGATGGAAAAAGTTGAAGAAAAAAATTATATAAATGAATACAATAAACAACTAGAAAATGCCACTACCAAAAGATTTGATATTGAAGAGTTTTTAAAAAATTCTAAAGATCGATTAGCAGAAAACAATAAAAAATTAATCGCTCTCAAAACAGAGATAGAATTAGTTAATAAATCCTATTCCAATATCAAGATAAATTATTTAAATAAGAAGGAACAGATTAAACAGCTTGAAAGGGAGATCCAAAGAAACAAAGGGTTCCTTGAAGAGTTACAAAATGAAAATAAAAAAACTAAACTGGAAATTGATAAACTTAATTTAGATATAATCCAATTAGGTGATAGATTAGATAATATCCTGAGGGAATTTCAGAATGAAAATGTGAGATACCAAAAAGAATTTTTAGAGATTAAAGAGAAGAAAAAACTTCAAGAGGAATTAGAAGTTCTGGAGAAAAAGGAAATTTTAGCGGTTAAAAACATTGAAAAAGATATCATCTTAAGGGAAAATAAAATAAAAATTCTTATTGAAAAATTAGAAAAAACTGTAGGTTTGGTTGCCCAGACAGAAGAAAAACTTGCTGATTTAGTAGGTATAAAAGAGTCGCCTCTAAAATCAACTATTACGGAGTCTAAAGAAATTCTCTACCGTTTAGAAGCAAGGCTCAAGGGATTAGGATTAGTAAACCTATTAGCCATCGAAGAATTTTCCGAACTTACAAAAAAACATGAGTTTATAACATCACAAAGAGACGACCTTATTGTGAGTAAAAAATCTCTTTTAAAATTAGTTGAAGAGATTGAAAAAATTATCGAGACTAAGTTTTATAGTGCATATAAGGAGATCGATAAAAATTTCGAATATATGTGTAAGGAAGTTTTAAATAACTCCATGGGAAGATTACAGCTAGTTAACCATGAAAATATCCTTGAAAGTGGTATCGACTTAATGGTAAAATTTAAGAATAAAAAATCTCAATCTATAACTCTGCTTTCAGGCGGGGAAAAATCAATGGTAGCCATTGCATTTATTATGGCTCTATTTATGTACAAACCCAGCCCGTTTACTTTCTTCGATGAGATTGAAGCAGCATTAGATGAAACTAACATAAAAAAACTTATCAGTAAATTAAAGGAATTTACCGATAGGTCACAATTTATTTTGATTACACATAATAAGGAAACTATGAGACGTTCCGATACTCTATACGGTGTTACTATGAATAAAGAATTAGGAGAATCAAAAATAATATCGGTAAGTGTATAGGTAAGAGGAGTAAAATGAAAAAATTAAAAGAAGTATTAAATAAATTGGATGGAAAGAGCTACGGTGGGTATAAAGAGATCAGGGGAAGATATGATTTTATAGATTATACTTTTGAAATCTTGAGAGTTCAGGGGGATCCCTTTGCCTCTCCATCACTTTTTTCTGTAGAAATAAAATTGCTAAAATATGGCTATTTAAAGGATTATTATGATAATCCCAGTAAAAAAGTTGCCTTTGAAGACTACATCTTAAGAAAATTAAATAAGTTGATCTTAAAATTAGGAAAAAGATCCGGTTCAGGGAAAAGCGGACAGTTAAACATCCTCTCTCCTAAACAGGAAATCCTCAAGAGATCAGCTGTTGAGATCATTGGCGATACCCTGATTGTAAAATTTTACGGGGGACTGCCTGCCAACGGCAGAAGGATTGCCAGTAAGGGTGCTGTTATGATGATCTTTAATGAGATCCCAAAAATCTCTAAAGAACTAAAGACTGTTAATATAGGTTTCGAAGAATTACAACAGCATATAAAAACTAATTTGAAATCTGACTCCATAAGACGTGCTATAAAGAAAGAAAATTTAATAGTTTTCATAGAAAATAATTCAAATTTAGCCAGAATGAGTTCTATCGATGACAGAGTCTTAAAGGATGGAATATCATTTAAGACTCCTAAATCTCTGGAGGTTACTCTCCACCTTGACAACGGGGATATTGTCACTGGAATGGGGATACAAAAAGGAATTACCGTTATTACCGGGGGCGGATTCCACGGAAAATCTACCTTGTTGACTGCCATTGAAAAAGGTGTGTACAACCACATCCCGGGAGATGGACGTGAAGGTGTTATCACCGATAGAGATACTGTAAAAATCCGAGCTGAAGATGGCAGATGGATTGACGGACTGGATATTAGTAACTTTATAAATAACCTGCCCCATAAAAAAGACACCCATAATTTTACTACTGCAAACGCCAGTGGTTCCACATCTCAGGCTGCCAATATAATGGAAGCTTTAGAATTAGGAGCGGCTGCTCTGCTCATCGACGAGGATACTACTGCTACAAACTTTATGGTAAGAGACAGAAAGATCCAAGAATTAATCTCCCATAAAAAAGAACCCATCACTCCATTTATTGAAAGAATCGAGTCTATGAAAAAAAACAATATTTCTGTTATAATTGTAGTGGGAGGCTTAGGAGATTATTTTTCCATGGCAGACAGAGTTATTATGCTAGATGAATATAACCTTATAGATGTTACTGAAAAAGCAAAAATCATCTCTGAAAAATTTGAAAATTCAAATGTCAAAGGTGTTACTAAAAAATTTAATATACCCCTTAGAAGGATGGATTCCCAGAAAACAAAGAAATTATTTACCTCAGATCGTTGTAAGGTAAAAACAAGGGAATTGGATGAACTCCTCATAGACAAGGAGAGTATCGATATCCGTCATTTAGAACAATATGTTGAAAATGGTCAAGTGACATTTACCGGGGAGATCATTCGAAAGATATTTACCATGAGTAAATATGAAACTTTTAAAGAAAGATTATACAATTTACAGATAGAGATCGATAAAAATAATTTAAGCAAGTTATTAAAAAGTAATAGTGGTAGTCTCGTTGAAGCCAGAAAATATGAGATTGCAGGTGCTATTACCAGGTTACGTAAAGATATCTTTGAAAAAAATTGTAAGGAACAAAAAAAATAGTCGAAAAGAGGAATGAAATGGAACTTTTAGCGTACCTATATCATTTAATAACAAATTTCAGAAATAGATTATATGACAAAAAAATCTTTAAGTCTAAAAAAATAGACGATATAGAGATTTTTTGTGTTGGAAATATTACAGTAGGAGGGACGGGAAAGACTCCTACCGTACAATATCTAGTTCAAAAATTTTTAGATGAGGGAAAAAAAGTCGCCATAGTATCTAGAGGGTATAAAGGAAAGAGAAAAATTGACCCTATGATCGTTAGTGATGGAAAAAATATTTTTGCAACAACAAAAGAAAGTGGTGATGAGCCTCTTTTACATGCTATAAACACAAAGGTTCCAATAATTGTAGGCCGGGATAGATATTCCGCCTGTATGTTGGCCAAGGAACATTTTGATATAGATACAATTGTATTAGATGACGGCTACCAGCATAGAAAATTAGAAAGAGACTGCAACATTGTTTTAATAGATGCTACCAATCCATTTGGTGGCGGGAGACTTATGCCCCTTGGAACACTTCGGGAAGATTTAAAACAACTTAAAAGAGCAGATGAATTTATCATTACTAAAGCTGATCTTGCTGATGATAGAGAGATAAAAAAGATAAAAAAATATCTGTCTAGATACAAGAAAAACATCTCAGTAGCCAAATATGGGGTAGTTTCTTTAAAAGATCTCAAAGGAGATCGAAAACCTCTGTTTTGGGTAAATAAAAAAAAGGTCTTATTGTTTAGCGGGTTAGCCAACCCTCTAAATTTTGAAAAAACTGTGATCTCTCTTATGCCTTCTGCAACAGACAGGATGGATTTTTTGGATCATCATAATTTTAAGGAAAGAGATTTTAAGAAAATAATGAAAAGAGCAGATGAGATGGGGGCAGATTTTATAATAACTACAGAAAAAGATATTGTAAAACTCCCGCAAAATTTTCATATGCCTAGAACATATGTGCTAAAAGTAGAATTAACCATGTTAGAAGATAATCTGTTTCGAAAGTAGGAGGAATAATGTTTCAAATAGACGATATAAGAGAAAAAAATATAGATAAATTTTATGAAATTTATCTTACAGGTGGAAAATTAAAATTAATCGAATCTGTCGCAGAAGGGTTAGGGAAAAGATCATATTTTACTGTCGATTGTGATGGAAATATTAAAAGAAAACCAATGAATCATGCTCTCCCACTAATAACAACTATCAACAATGATAACTATAAAGAAACCATAATGGTTCTTTTAGAAGAAATGGTCGACCTGACTCAAAGGGAGAAGATAAAAAAAATAGAAAGATTATCTAAGTATTCTATCGATACTTTAACTAATAACTTTAATAAAATTATGGCAAGTGGTGATAAAATCTTTGGCCTTAAGTATGGAAAAGAATTATTTCTAAGAGACAGACAGTTATTTTTTAAGATGCTGTTTGACTATATTTTATTAGAGGATATAGACAGTGAAAAATCAACTATGGCTTGGTGCCTGTATCAATTGATGAAAGACAACGATTTTTCCGATGAAGTATTTCATGTAGGGATGTCATATTTTTTACAAAGAAGATCTGAATTCAATGACTTTGAAAGGGTTAGCAGAACTAGCTTTACTCCTGCATCTAAAATAGAAGCAGTTGCAGCATCTAAATCTTCAAACTCTTTAGAAATCTCTAGTTATGGGAAAATCTTAAACGAATTTACGTATAAAAAAGAAAATATCTATACAGAGATCTTGAAAGAAAAAATAAAATACTAAAAATTAGCCACTAATATTCACTAATAAAAAGATTAAAAGACACAGTCACGAATTGCATTGATTGATTCTCTTAGTGTTCTTTGTGTAAAGCTTTTAATTTTCGTATATCATCTGTGAATATCTGTGGCTAGTTTTTTAAGATCAGATTTAATCCGCGTTCTATAGAATTTGTGTAAATTGGTGACTAAACTTAGCTTTAAATATTAACTAGATAAAAAAAGGGTGTTAATATATGGATAATAATAAAATTATAGAAAAAATAGGAATTTTTGGAGGAAGTTTTAATCCTATCCATAGGGGTCATATAGAGATGGCGAACCTAGCCATAGAAAAACTCAATTTAGATAGATTATATCTCGTTCCTGTAGGAACTCCTTGTCATAGATGTGAAAAGGAGTTTGTCAACGGTCAGAATAGGATGGCTATGATAAAACTAGCCTGTTTAAAAAATAAAAAGCTCTATCCCTGCGATTATGAGATAAATTCTGAAAAGGTATCCTATACCTATGATACCCTCCTAAAAATCGTAGAGCGCCACCCTGACAGCCTTATATACGAAATTATCGGAGAAGATTCTGCTGAGTATCTAACCAGTTGGAAAAATTATGACAAAATGAGTGATCTCTGTAAATTTGTTTTTTTCAAAAGAAAAGGTTATTGTTCCACCACCAATGGCCTTCTGACCATTGAAGCACCTCTGTTTGATCTCAGCTCCACCATGATCAGAGAAAAAATAAAAAACAACGAACCATTAAAAGATTATATAACTCCAGAAGTAGAAGAATATATAAGAGAGCATAGGTTGTATAGATAACTCCTCCTTCTTATGGTTTCTCGATTCACGAGTACTGAAATTTCTTTTTAGTAAAAAGAAATTTTGCGATATGACAAAGAGAAACCGAGGCTCAATAACTTAGCAAGTATTAAATAAAACTCTATTTACAATATATCAAGGTAGAATTATAGTAGCTTTTAACAAAAAAATTAAGAAAAGATGACGAAGTCATCTTTTCTTATAATTAAATTGGTGCCCTCTGGGAACCATTAAAGGAGGGAATTATATATATGATAATCAAAGAGTATGATACAAAAAAAGTAACCAGTGAAAAACCTCGTGGCG
>DAOUPY010000030.1 GCA_030625925.1 Fusobacteriaceae bacterium
TTTATCCATGAGGATATAGAAGAATTAAAAAAACAAAAGCTTATTTTTATAGCTGGAGGGGTAGGAACAGCACCAGTATATCCACAGGTTAAATGGTTTGCAGAGCAAGGAATAGAAGTAGATGTAATAATCGGAGCAAGAAATAAAGACTATGTAATCTTAGAAGATGAATTTAGAGCTTTAACACCAAATGTATATATCTGTACAGATGACGGTTCTCAAGGGCTTCATGGTAGAGTAACAGACATGCTTTCTAAATTAGTAGCTGAAAATAAAAAATACGATCATGTGGTAGCGATTGGACCTATGATCATGATGAAGTTTGTAGCACTATTAACTAAAGAATTAAATATACCTACGACAGTAAGTTTAAATCCATTGATGGTAGATGGAACAGGAATGTGTGGAGCATGTAGAGTTGTTATTGGCGATGAAGTAAAGTTCGCCTGTGTAGACGGTCCTGAGTTTGACGGTCATAAAGTAGACTTCGATGAAGCACAAAATAGGCTTAGAATGAAAAAAGAAAATAAATTAGAACCTAATGAAAATACAAATTGTCCTATTGAGCATGAAGAAGTAACTGACCCTAAGAAAAGAGCAAAACCAAGAATGTTAGAGGCTGCATCTAGAAGTAAGTGTTTTGATGAAGTTAATTTAGGACTAACTTTAGATGAAGCGGTAAGAGAAGCTAAAAGATGTTTAGAGTGTAAAAACCCTAGATGTGTATCTGCCTGTCCTGTAGGAATTGATATTCCAGGATTTATAAGTGAATTAAAGAATGTAGAAGTTGGAAAATCAGCTGAAATTTTAGCTAAATATACAAAGTTAGCATCTATATGTGGAAGAGTTTGTCCTCAAGAAAAACAATGTGAAGGCGCTTGTATAGTAGGAATAAAGAGTGAACCAGTAGCAATCGGACTTTTAGAAAGATTTGTTGGAGATTGGAGTTTAAAGCATTTAGAAGTAACTTCTACACCTAAAAATGGTAAAAAAGTAGGAGTAATCGGAAGTGGACCAGCAGGATTAGCAGCAGCAGCAGAATTAGCTACTTTAGGATATGAGGTAGATGTATTTGAATCATTACATAAATTAGGTGGAGTATTGACATATGGTATTCCAGGATTTAGATTACCAAAAGACATTGTAAACGGTGAAATTGGAAGAATCGAAAAATTAGGAGTAGATTTCCATAAAAATGTAGTAGTAGGAAAGACAACTACTGTAGATGAATTATTAGATGAAGGATACGACGCTGTATTTATTGGAAGTGGAGCAGGGTTACCTAGATTCATGGGAATTCCAGGAGAAAACTCAGTAGGAGTATTGTCAGCTAATGAATTTTTAACTAGGGTAAACTTAATGGGTGGAAACAAGGCAGGTTATCATACTCCTACAACTATCGGTAAAAAAGTAGCTGTAGTAGGTGCAGGAAACGTATCTATGGATGCTGCTAGAGTTGCTAAGAGATTAGGAGCAGAATCTCGTATCGTTTATAGAAGAAGTGAAGAAGAAATTCCTGCTAGACATGAAGAAGTAGAACATGCAATGGAAGAGGGAATTGAATTCAACTTATTAACTAACCCTATTGCAGTAATAGCTGATGAAACTGGACAGGTATCAGGTTTAAAATGTGTTAAGATGGAGTTAGGAGAAGCTGATGAAAGCGGAAGAAGAAGACCACAGGCAATAGAAGGATCTGAATTTATTATCGAAGCTGACACAGTTATCATGTCAATTGGAACTATGCCAAATGATCTAGTAACAGGAACAACTAAGGATCTTGAATTAACTAGATGGAACACTATTCAAACTATGGAAAACAAGGAAACAGCAACTTCGAGAGAGGGTGTTTTTGCTGGAGGAGATATCGTAACAGGTGCTGCTACAGTAATCTTGGCTATGGGAGCAGGAAAAGATGCTGCCCATGAAATAGATGAATATATTAAAGGAAAAAATTAATTTTTTAGAATAAATAATAGTACAAAAAGAAGCCAGTTTATACGAACTGGCTTCTTTTGTATAAACTGTTATAAAATTAGGAGGCAGGGTATGGATCTAAGAAAATTTTTATATAAAGGAAATGATCTGGGAGTTACCTTTAAAGACGATGGGACTACAAAAATAAAGGTTTGGGCTCCTAATATAAAAAATATTCTCGTGAATTTATATTCTAAACATGATTCCCAGAGACTTATTTTCTCTAAAAATATGGTTAAATTAGAGGATGATATTTGGAGTATTATTTTAAAGGAGAGGGAAACTGGTTATTTTAATCTGGATAAATTTTTTTATGATTTTAAAGTGGAGCACCTGGATGGATCTATAAAATATGCTTTGGATCCTTATGCTAAGTCTATGGCAAGCTTTATACCAGATGATGATATAAACAACATAGGAAGAGGGGCTATCATCTCTATGGATTCAGAAGAAGCTGGGAAGAGGCCAACTAGTATAGGGATATCTAATTTGGGTTCTCCTACAGACATGGTGGCCTATGAGATCCATATAAGGGATTTTACCATAGGTGCAAGGATGAAAGATGCAGGAACTTTTAAGGCTTTTTATGAATATGACAAAGGGATAGAACACTTAAAGAAATTAGGAGTAACCCATGTTCAATTTTTGCCTATACAAAATTATTTTACTGTAAATGAGGGAGAAAAAAAATATAGTGATACAGGGTCAGCATATAATTGGGGTTATGACCCGCATAACTATTTTACACTGGAGGGCTGGTTAGCTGCAGATGCAAAAGATCCATATGGCCGTATCAAAGAATTACGAAATCTGGTAAATAAACTCCATGAAAATGGAATTGGAGTTATCATGGATGTGGTGTACAACCACACCTATAATTGGAATATATTTGAAAATCTAACACCGGGATCTTATTATCGTATGATTGATAAAAATATCTCTGGAGGAACAGGTGCAGGTCCGACTTTGGAAAGTAGAAATCTCATGGTAAGAAAATTAATTATTGATTCAATAAAATTTTTTATAGATGAATTTGGGATAGATGGATTCAGATTCGATCTGATGAGTTTTATGGATATAGATACCATGATAGAGATTAGAGAGGCTGTGGGAGACAATATAATATTACAGGGAGAAGCTTGGAATTTTACAGATCTCCCTATCAATGAAGCACCTGTAAAGGGACATATAGCCAACTATCCCCACAGGATAAATTTGGCAGTCTTCAATGATAGTACCAGGGATTCTTACTTAGGAAAGATTCATGAACCTGGTTTTGTTCAGGGTAACTATGATTTTACAGATATATGCAGAGCCGGAATTATAGGAAATATAATAGATTATTATGATAAATCAGTGAGTATAGATCTCTATCATAGGTTTGCCTATTCTCCCGATGAAACTTTACAGTACCTGTCGATCCATGATGGCTTCACCCTTTGGGATAAGATTAATTTATCCTACAGTGGAACCATGAAGGAAAGGGTACATCTAGCTAAATTTAGTCTGGGGATGCTGTTTACTTCTCAAGGCAAGATAATTATCCAAGGTGGAACGGAGATTGGTCTTACAAAGCCTCTGGGAGCCAGACATCAGCCAAAAGATCCAGAGTCAGACAGAGCTCATACATCGGAATTTATAAATTTTGATGATGATATCGAAAATATAACCCACTACCATGAAAATAGTTATTCCTCTTCTGATTTTGTCAATAAAATTAGATGGAAGAGGAAGGAAAATATCCTGTTTAAGGGGCTCAATAATTATTGTGCCGGTTTAATAAAGTTAAGAAGATCTGTCAATGTCTTTAGATATTCGACTTCGGAAAATATAAAAAAAGGATTGAAATTTATCTTGGTAGATGATTTTAATGCTTACAGGGTAATAGCCTACACCCTGGATAATACAATAGAACATAACTATGGAGCTGGGATAGAGAGAATTCCATACAGTAAATTCTTAGTTGTACACAATGCTTCCTTTGAAACTTTAAATTTAGAAGATGATGAATTTTTTGAAAGTATGGATATCTTAGTAGATTCAGAAAATGCCGGCCTTATCCCAATAGAAGATACAGAGATAGTGGTAAAAGATGGTTCGTTAAAAATTACAGCAAATACAACGGTAGTTTTAGGAATCAGGGAATAGAAAAAAGAGGGCGGTTCAAGTAGAAAATCTACTTGAACCGCCCTCTTTTGGTTTAAATATATAGCTTTCTATAAATTTAAAAATTTTGTTTTTTTCTGATAATTGTTTAAATCCCCATTGATATAAACAATACTTCCACCTTTAATACTATTGATCAGATCTTTACTAAGATCTAGAGGAACAGCCGGACATCCCCAGCTCCTGCCCAATCTTCCATTTTTATTTATAAATGATTTTGTAGCATATTTTGCTCCATGAATAACTATATTTCTTTCTCTTGCATTGTCATTGATTCCTTTTTCTAATCCGTCTAATCTCATAGAATATCCATTGGAACCCATATAAGTATTGGATGTTTTAAAAAACCCGACTGAACTTTGAAGGGAATCTATATTATTTGAAAATATTTTTGCAAATTCCCCGCCAGTATTTTTTCCGTGGGAAACATAGGTATCAAAAATAATTATTTCTTTTTTAAGATCGATAACAAACAATCTTTTTTCATTGGCTGATTTTGTGTAGTCAATGATTGTTATAACTTGTTTATTTTCTATATCAATCTCTGATAAGCCTTCAAGGGCTCTATTTAAAACCTTTTTATCCAACCTTGGTGAACCTAACTTTTTATACAGGTCCTTATCGATAAGAGTGCTGAAACTCAGGCTATAAACTACAAAAACAGATATAAATAATATTAATTTTTTCATCTTGCCTCCCGGTGTTAAATTAAATTATGCATTATTAATTATACCACAAAAATAACATAAATGATAGAAAATGACTTTTGTTAAACTGAAAAAAATTAAATTTTAATAGGGGCAGAAATTTTTTAACACCTCTACTCAATCTTGAGGAATTTAAAATACCGACAATGGTAATTTTAGATGAAAATTTTAATCAGAAAGGGTTATTTTTAGAACAACCCAAAACTGCAAAAAAATTGGAAGACACTGCTGAAAATGAATTATTTTATCTTGAGGGAAATTTTCTCACAGATACTGCTAGAGAACTAGTTCAATTAATTAAGAAATAGACTTAGTTATTTTATTCTTTTTAAGCTGCTGTAACTCCATATTCTATTAGAAAAAGAGCCTTTAAATTATTTTTTCATAAAACTTTAGATAAAAAGATTAGCTATATATATTTTTTTATTGTAAAATAAAACTTCAGAATTTAATTATTTCTTGAAAAGGTTAGTATATTATGCTATATTTAAATATAGATAACGTTTAACTTTTTTAAGAGGTAGTTATGGAGGGGTATAATATGATCTCATGGATAAAAAGAATTTTAAAGTTAAAAATAAAAATAAAAGAAATGTAATAGCTTTACAAAAAAATTAAAAGAGAGGGAAATTCCCTCTCTTTTTTACTTAAGTTAATCTATCTGAGGTCTTTTGGAATTTCCCCTGATATCTACTTCTATTAAACGTTCTACTTTTTCATCTCGATAACCGACCATATAGCTGGTCATATTTGCAGCAGAACAGCTGTGATTAGGAATTATCTCTATTTTTGAACCGATCTTTAAATTTGTTTCCCCGTGGATCTTAACCTTGGCCACTTCTTCTGAGAGTCCCACAATGGTAAGCTCAGGATGACCTTTTACAGTCCCAAATCCTTCGATAAGTGAGCTTCCATGTGCTCCCTTATCTAAACCTAAACATTTACTTCCACAGTCTAAAATAAATAGATCTTCAGTGGGTTGTGAGACGATGGTACTCATAACAGTAAGGGAGCACTCCTCTACTGTGGCAGCTCCTAATGCTACCTGTATTGCGTCACAGAACACATAATTTCCAGGTCTAGAGGCTGTTATGTACGGTGATTTTATAGCTTCAGAGAATGTAGGAGTAGTTCCAGTAGCTACAATGTCGCACTTATAGTTTGATCTTTTTAAATTTTCAACAGCTGTTTTAGTAGACTTAAGTTCCATCTCAATTATAGAACCTACCTCTTGTTTTCCTGAAACACTATAAACCTGACCTGTATGCGTGCAAATACCTGAAAATTTTAAGTTTTTATAGTTGTCTATTATTTTTACCATCGGAACCACTTTATCAGCACTCACTCCAAATCTTCCCAAACCTGAATCTAAGATAAGGAGGTAGTTTATTTCCTCCCCATCTAAAGCTTGTGAGATCTCACGAGCTCCATCTTCTCCGTCAAGGGCAATATATACCTCAGCTTTCTTTTTTAATTGGATTATCCTCTTTATATTGGCACTCCCTAAAACTGGATAAGCTAACATTACTTTTTTTACACCGGATTTTTCAACTACAGCTTCTGCTTCGTCGATGGTTCCTGTGAGTACTCCAGTGGCTCCTGCTTCTATCTGCATCCTAGTTATCTCTGTACTTTTATGGGTTTTAAGCATAGGCCATAATTGTGTTTTAGTTTCATCTGCTAATCCTTGAAATTTTTTAATATTCCCCTCTAAAATGTCTAAATTCAGCAAAAAACAAGGTGTCGTTAAATTATCTATATTCATATTTTTCATCTCCTAAATTAAATCTTGTTAAATATAATTAAAATAGTTTAATTGTATTTCATGAGATTATAATATAAAAAATGATTTTTTACAACTATCTTTTAAAATTTAATTTTTATTGCCGGCCATATTTTTATGATATAATATTCTATAGAGGGTTATATTTGGAGGGGAAAGTGAGCGGAATAAATATTGGAAATAAAGTAAAAGAATTTAGAAACTTAAGAGGGATGACCTTGAAATCACTGGCAGAGATAACGGAAGTGTCGTCTTCTCTTTTAAGTCAGATAGAAAAAGGAACTGCTAATCCATCCATCAATACAATAAAAAATATATCGGAAAAATTGGATATTCCGCTATTTTTATTTTTTAAGGAGGAAGCTCCTAAAGATGATTTTATAGTAAGAAAAGACAGCAGGAGAAGGATGGTATTCTCAAAGGAAGAGGGGATATCATATGAGCTTCTCACTTCTGATCTTTCAGGGAGTATTGAATTTATGATCCTTACCTTAACTTCGGGGATGGAATCTTCTGAAAAAAGAAGGGAACACAAAGGGGAAGAGGTAGCGTATATATTGGAGGGGGAAGTCTCCTTAGATCTAGAAGGGGATAATTTCACACTGGGTGCAGGAGACAGTGCCAAGATAAATTCATGTATGAAACATAGATGGAAAAATAATGGAGAAAAAACGGTGAAGATCATTTTTGCCATCAACCCTCCGTGTTTTTAAAAATCAGATAAAAATGCCTCCTATAACTTAATTTAAGTTATAGGAGGCATTTATTTTATTCACAAACTAAGATATATCTTTTAAAACTTCCCTTGGTAACTGCACATCGATCTACTATCTTAAAGCCTGATTTTTCAACCATATAGTCTAGATCTTCAAAGGTTATAAGGATCATTTTTTTAGAGATCCGTCTGGCAGTATTGATGATATCCTGCTGCTGGTCTTTGGTGATGTGACTGAATAGTCCGTAAGGAATATCTACTATAGAACTATCATAATTTTCTTTTATTGTATGCATATCCTGGTGTTTAACTCTGGGTTCTAGATTGAAGAAATTCAAGTTTCTTTTGGCGTTATTGGTGTTTTTTTCACTAATTTCAGTTCCCCAAATATCATAACCCATAGATAATCCTTCTACAATGGTAGTTCCTACTCCACAACAAGGATCTATAATCTTTGTATTATGATTACCGTTAGCTGCGAGATTTACTACACTTTTAGCCACTCTTACACTCAGGGAATTAGAGTAACTGCAAGGTTTTTTTTCATGTGTGCTCCATAGATTATCATTTTTTTCATGGATACCAAAGACCCATTTTTCATTATGTTTACCTAGGCCTAAAACTAATTTAGGAGATTTAATATCTGGGACTCCTAGAATCTTATCTCCAATTTCACTTAAATACCCAAATCTTTCACTAAAAGGCACATCTGCTTTTAAAGGTTTTATAAACTCTAATTTAAAATCATCTAATTTGATTACATCCTTATCTAATTCTTTCAAAATATCTTCAAAATTTTCTTTTTCATGAAAAATTTCTAATCGACTTTTAATAAAGGTGCTAAAAGAGGGATTAAAATCTATACTAGATATTAAAACTTTATCCTTTGGTTCAGTATTAAAAATAGATCTCATCTCTAACATACAAAGTTCTTCTTCAAAGGTAGGATAGTTAATTATATATAGAAATTTTTTTGATTCTTTCATCTTGTTCAACTCCATTTGGGTGCAATGTAGCATTGCTTTTTATTTGTATAATATTATATCATAGATATAAAAAAAGAGCCTTTAATAAAAAAACTCTAATTTATAAAATATATCTTATTTAAATTTTAAATCTAATTCTCTTTTACCGCTGTTACCTACTTCAGATTTTAGTTTTTTTATAAACATTCCCATCTCATCAGCACTTCCAGCGATTCTATTAAAAATAGCAAGGTATTCAGTCAGGATGGGGTTATCTGTATCGTAAGGGTATCTGATGATATGATCGATCTCACTCCACGCCTCTTCAAATACTGTCCTAGCTTGGATCTCTATAAAGGTCTCTTTAGATTTTGAGATGTGTGCTCCAATGAGGTAGTGTACAGATCTATATCCATATTCCCTTATGATAACTTCACAGTCAATATCCTTTAATTCGTCCTCTAAACTTTTCATATTGTAGTCACCACGTCTTACATTCAGTTGCGGTATCTCCTTGGTTTCCCAGATATCTGTGATGCTCTTATGTAAATTTATCCAGTCATCTTTGAATAGGTGTAAAATCCTAATACCGATTAGGTCAGTGACAATCTTTATATAGTTTGTTACGTCGATATTTAGATCGTGATATTTTTTGCCTTTTCTAACAATCTTTTCAATAAGGTGGCTGGGTTCTTTGACTCTTCTTCTCACAGAATGAACTAAAGGTACATCTATTAACTTAGAAACTATATGTTCGGCTTCTTTTTCTAGCAGCGGTACTATTTTACAATAGTCGGCATATATTCTATTTAAATTTTCCCAATCTAATCCTGTAGAAGCAAAGTATTCTTCTGAAATATCAAAGGTTTTAAAAAAATCTTCTTTATTTAATTTATGTTTTTTCACTTTTTTCATTAATATTCACCCCATAACAATTTATTTTTTAAATTTATTTGAAGTTATCCACCCCTTGGTTTATATAGCCTTTAAACCGATAAAACATCAACTTACAATCAAAGTATAGCATAAAAAAAAAAAAGGGGTGCATTTTTTTAGATTTTATAGTATAATCTTTTTGGAAGTAGATAGGTAACTGGTGTGCCTACCGGTCTTCAAAACCGAGTTTTGGCGTTTAGTCGTCATGGGTGGGTTCGATTCCCACATACTTCCGCCAAATAAAATTCCAAACATCCTACGGGATGTTTTTTTTTACAAAAAAGTCCCTAAAAAATATTTAGGGACTTTTTCTATAAATTTATATCATCTAAAACCATTGATGGT
>DAOUPY010000380.1 GCA_030625925.1 Fusobacteriaceae bacterium
AACAAATACTATGAATTTTCTAATTTATAACCTTTGTTTATTAAAGGAATGGAAATAAAGGAGCATTTAAAAAAGAATCGATTAAAAATTTAAATCAAGGAAAAAAATATTCTTATGGCATCAATTAATATTGAAAAAAGGAGACAAAACATGAAAATATTGTGGTACGATACGGAAACAACTGGGTTAACAGAAAACAGTGCGATGTTTCAAATATCTGGAGTAATAGAGATAGATGATGAAGTAAAGGAGGAGTTTGATATCTTCTGTAAACCCCATGAGGGAGCAGAAATCTCGGAACAGGCTCTTGAAGTGACAGGAGTAAGTCGTGAACAATTAGACAGTTTTCAATCTCCTAAAAAAGCCTATGAGGAGTTAGTACAAATTTTTTCAAAATATATCGATAAATTCGACAGAGATGATAAATTTATCATTGCAGGGCAGAATGTAAAATTTGATATAGATGTATTGAACAGGTTTTTTAAGAGAAACAATGATAATTATATGGGAAGTTTTCTTAATTATAAACAGGTATTTGATACCCTCAGCGTATATACAGCATTGGAAATAGCAGAGGTGGTGCCCAAATTGGAAAATCATAAGTTGGAAACTATATGTAAAATTATGGGAGTAGAACTGAGTAATGCCCACAATAGTTTGGCTGATATAAGAGCGACCAAAGAGGTAGGAGACAAATTACTCCAAGGACTTAGAAGGATAAAAAAACAGAAGATAAAACTTTAAAAAATAGGAGAAATATAGATGGAAATAGAAGTTTATACATTGAATGTTTTTACTAAAACAGCTAATGGTGGTAATCCTGCCGGAGTTGTTTTGGATGCAGATTTTTTATCGTCAGATGAGATGCAGAAAATTGCAAAAGAAGTAGGGTTTTCAGAAACGGCATTTGTTCAAAAATCAAAGAATGCAGACTATAAGGTTATTTTCTTTACCCCTGACGGAGAAGTGGATCTATGTGGACATGCTACTATAGCCGTTTTTTATTTACTGGCAGATAAGGGGATTATTCAAGCGGGAGAGTATACACAGGAAACCAAAGCCGGCATTCTAAAGATAGAGTGTATGGGAGATGGTGTGATTTATATGAACCAGTGCAATCCTAAATTTTATGAAATATTGGATAAAAAAGAAATAGCCGATACGTTAAATATTGATGTAGATGATATCATGGATGATCTTCCTATTCAAATTGTATCCACAGGATTAAAGGATATTTTAATTCCAATTAAATCATTGAAGATATTGTGTGATATAAAACCGGATTTTGATAAAATTTCTCATATCAGTAAAAAATATGATGTTATTGGGTACCACCTTTTTACATTAGAAACAAAATATGATTCCACTGCCCATTGTAGAAATTTTGCACCCCTATACGATATTCCCGAAGAGGCTGCAACAGGTACATCGAGTGGAGCATTGAGCTGTTATCTATATAAACATGGGATTATTCTTGAAAAAAATATAAAAAGTTTAGTTTTTGAGCAGGGATATTCTATGAAAAAACCCTCAAGTATTTTAGCTGACTTAACAGTCTTAAATAATGAAATCGTAGAGGTAAAGGTTGGAGGAACTGCTTTAAACATAGAAAAGAAAAAGATTTAAAAAAATCTATCCCTAACTAAGGGATAGATAAAAAATTATTTTGTTATAATTTTATTAATGATATCTGCATCGACATCTATATCGAATTTTCTGGCAAAAAGTTTAGTGGAATTTTTTAATTTTAAATAATCGTCCATAGTTAAAATTTTAGGATTGGGATTCCCCTCTGACCAGTAGATATATACTATATTTTCTCTTACAACCCTTTCTTTGAAGGGGGAGTTCATAAGTAATGTCTGGATGAAGTGTTCATCGGAACAGGTGGTAGATCTAAATCCCTCGATTAATTTATCATCTATACTATCCAAGATATATTCTACAGCATTATTTGTTATGGTGAACCAAGAAGATCCCATATAGATATCCAAATTTTTTAAAAAAGGTTTTTTTATATTTAATAAATTTTGTAATTTTATAGAGATGCTGTTTAGTTTGTTCAGAGGAAAATTACGGATAGATTTACTCTCACTCCATGGGCTGTATCTCAGGAGTCTCCAGCTATAGTTTTTATAGTCGGGCGCTATATGAATAAATTCACGGTGGACATCTTCCGATAAAAAACTTATAATCTCTGAATGAGACTTGATGGGGAGATCCTGTCCGCTTAGGAGGGTGACGTAGTCATAATTTTTCCCTCTGACAGCTTCGAGTAGATTTAATGTGGCTTTTACCTGGGAAAACCCGGACCAGTTGACAGAAATTCTATCTGAAAGAATAAAAATATTCTTTTGAGATAGATAATGATCCTTTAACCGGTTATATAAATAGTCGTTTTTTAAGTCAATATGAAGATATACATCTGAATTTTTTGATAGAATATCTATTAGAATGCTTAATTGTTTAAAGCCCTTATGGGCTTGGATAATATATGCTAGTTTCATAATAAATCTCCTGAGGGTAAATTAGATAAATGTTAGTATAATATATTATACTAATATTTTTTTTAAAATCAAAACTAATAAATATTAAATCTTGGCATCATTGAATGCCTTATTAAAAGGAGATAGATTTTATGATGAAGAAAT